>DBJWYX010000087.1:0-9453 GCA_052360825.1 Candidatus Wunengus sp. YC64 | reverse complement strand
AGAGCATATCAAATTATTATCAGTATTTTAGAACACCCTAGAAAATGTTTGACATGGATTATAAAAGCATTATACTGAGACTTAGTATCAATAAATATCTATTTGTTATTCGGGTTTTGGTGTGATAGGAATAAATGAATGTTTGAAACGGGAGTGAGTGCGTTTAAGGTTGCTTTGGTGGGAAATCCAAATGTCGGGAAGAGTGTGATATTTGGCTTATTAACGGGAAAATATGTAACTGTCTCGAACTATCCCGGAACCACAGTGGAGGTTTCTAAAGGCATTTGCAAGGGATTGGACGGCAGGATTGAAATTGTTGATACGCCGGGCGCTAATAGTCTAATTCCTCTGTCAGAGGATGAACTCGTGGCACGTGATATGCTGTTGGAAGAGTATAAAAAGCGCGTTATTCAGGTTGTGGATGCAAAGAATCTTCGCCGTGGTTTACTCATTACCACGCAGCTCGCTGAGATGGGATTGCCTGTGGTGCTGACATTGAATATGTGGGATGAACTCCTTGACAGGGGTATGAACGTTGATGTACATGCATTACAAGAGACATTGAACATCCCGATTATAAAAACTATTGCAACACACAGGGTAGGAATAAATGCGTTGCTGAGTTCGATATCATCTGCCGGAGTACCCAATCTTCATATCGATTACGGGAACGTAATCGAAGAAGGCATTTTAAAGATACAGAAAATATTGAACGGTGATACTGTCGTTAATACACGATCATTGGCTATCATGCTTTTATCGGGAGATGAAGCCCTTGAAGAAAGATTGACGGATAAACTCCCAAACGGGTCTCTTGATGAATGTCATCGTATCCGTGACAATATTCAAAAACAATTTAGCAATCCCCTGAGTTATGTAATCAATATAAAACGTGCAAATTTTGTGAATGCGCTGGTTGAAAGGGTTTGTACTACCGTTTCAAAAGAAGGGAAAACGCATCCGTTTATCAGAGGTGTTCTTTTTTACTTCCTGGTTCCATTAGCGGCTTTCTTCATTGGATATAAGCTTGCAACATTATCAATGTCTTTAATTGCTTCCAAGCTTCAACCAGAAAGTTTTATGAATTTTATTATACCGATGGCTGTTGGCGGAGTAACGTCAATATGGTTTTCGTTGTATCTATATTTGAGAGAATACAAGGAAAGAAGCACTATTAGTGAAATATTGGGGCGTATAACGATGCATCCAATAGCGGCATTTCCTATATTGATTACCATTCTATGGGTTGTTTATAAATTAGTGGGGGAATTCGGTGCAGGTACGTGTGTCGATTTTTTTGAAAATAAGGTATTTGGAAGTTCGTTAACTCCTTCGGGTGGTTTTAATATTTACATCTCTATACCGTTTATCAAGAAAATATACAACATCACCCACGTAAATTTTCAGGGATTTAATTATTATTGTGGACTGCTTGCACAGAAAATAATAAGTAAAGATTCTATAGTATTTGAATTATTTTTGAATGAACAGTCGGGACTGATACAGGTAGGACTTACCTATGCCATTGCTATTGTTTTTCCTATTGTAGGCTTTTTCTTTCTTGCATTTGGCATTATGGAAGACAGTGGTTATCTACCGCGTCTTGCTGTAATGGTGGATAAGGTGTTTAAACGTATAGGACTGAATGGGAAAGCCGTGCTTCCGATGGTATTAGGTCTGGGTTGTGATACCATGGCAACGTTAACAACCCGTATCCTCAATACAAAAAAGGAACGGATTATTGCCACTTTATTGCTTGCATTAGCTATTCCATGCTCAGCCCAATTGGGCGTTATTTCAGGCGTACTGGGCAAAATTTCCGGAATGTACTTCGCCATTTATGTTTTTGTCATAGGCACACAGCTTCTCTTTGTCGGTTATTTGTCATCAAAGGTGCTGCCGGGAACTCCTTCTGATTTCTTAATGGAGATTCCCCCATTTCGCATGCCAAAATTATCAAACATTTTTATCAAGACATTCTATCGGGTCCATTGGTTCTTAAAAGAGGCAGTGCCATTATTTATGCTTGGCACCCTCGCATTATTTGTAGCCACAAAACTTGGCGTCTTGTCACTTATAGAAAGAATTGGCGCGCCAGTAACAAAAAATTTCCTGGGATTGCCTGTAGAAACGACACATGGTTTTATATTAGGATTCTTACGCAGGGATTATGGCGCTGTGAGTATCTTTAAGGTGCTTGAAGAAAAAGGCGGCGACAAGGGTATAAATCCCGAGCAATTGTTAGTTTCTCTGGTTGTGATCACGCTATTCATCCCATGTCTAGCAAATTTTCTGGTGATGATCAAAGAGCAGGGGGCAAAAAACGCATTTTTAATGTTCGCATTTATATTGCCATATTCGATACTTATCGGTGGCATTTTGAGGGTTATTTTACAGCAGTTTTAACGGATGCAAATACGCGGAAAGGTAGTGTCTATTTCAGGTGACGTTGCAGAGGTATGTATTATCAGAGAAAACACAGCGTGTGGAAGTTGTTCTACCTGTCTAAAGAAGATGGGTGTGCGGGATATTACAAAAGTAGCCGCTATTAAGGGGATTCAGATCGGACAAGAGGTTGTTCTTCGTGATAACATAAACTGGCTTTCTAAAAACAGGATTATGCTTGTCGTAGCTGCCTTTGTTTCAGGCATTATATTAACAGAGGTCACATCTACCATTATATCATTCGGTTCCTACAGAGGCGGAATGGATTTGCTGGTAGGGGGAATACTAACATTAATGGTGTTAATTGTTTCGTGGGTCAAGAAGCCGCGATATCTTTTTAGGATAGTCAAGTAGGTCAGGCGTCCTCGCCTGACATTATAATGACAGACGGGGACGTCTGTCCTACCAATAGAAGGGGGGAGAACATAATATGACCGAACCGGGTTTAGAAGAAATTCTGGAATTGATATGGACAATGAAAGAAGAAAGCGATACGGTCGAAAAGGATGTATTGATAAAACGGATGAAACCGCCTGCTAAAGAAAGTATGTTGAAAACTTTGACACAAGATGGCTATGTTAAGATAACAGACACAAAAGTGGAATTTACCAACAAAGGTATGGCAGATGCGCGATTGATTATCAGGAGACACCGTCTTGCAGAAAGGTTGTTGAATGATGTTTTAGAGGTAAAAGAGGACACCATGGATTCCAGCGCATGCAAGTTTGAGCATTTTCTGGATGAGGAAGTTACGACCAGTATATGCACCTTATTAGGACATCCGGTAAGTTGCCCTCATGGAAAGGCTATACCGCCCGGAGAGTGTTGTGAAAAGGCGAATAAGGAGATAAGACCTGTTGTAATGCCATTAACAGAACTAAGGTCGGGAGACAGGGCAAAAATATCTTATATAGTAACAAGATATCACGAACGGCTGGACAGACTATCTTCAATGGGTCTGTTACCGGGCGTTCAAATCCGTCTTCATCAAAGGCAGCCAACATACGTCATACAAATGGGTGAAACACAAATTGCCTTAGACACTGCCATAGCGCGGGATATTTACGTGCGTCTTGGATAATTCCTCATAAGAACTAATTTTACTTTACTTTATAAATAATTTTAAATATCATATTTCCATATAATTATGCAGAAGTTCGTTATGAATAATCTTGATTTGTAAGGAGTATTAAGATTTATGGATCCGGGTGTACTGATTGGAATGATAATTGGGGGTGCATTAATCCTCGTATCTATTATTTTTGAAGGCGGCGCTTCGTCAATACCGGGATATATTAATATGCCGGCAATGATGATTACGATAGGCGGTACACTGGCCGCGACTATTATACGATTTCCAATTCCCATGGTAATAGGTGCAATTGGGGTAGTTAAAAAAAGTGTCTTTGTAAAATTAGGATCGGCTGAAGAAGAGATTGCCAGATTGATTCAATATTGCAAGATTAGCCGTCGGGAAGGTCTTTTAGGATTGGAAAAAGAGATTGAAAAAATCAAAGACGAATTTCTGATCAAGGCGGTAAGATTGCTCGTAGATGGTTCGGATTCAGATACATTAAGAGGCATCCTGGGTACGGAAATTGATAATATCCGGTTAAGACATACAACAGGTAAGGGAATTGTTGAATTCTCAGGTACCGTATTTCCTGCCTTTGGTATGGTTGGAACTGTGTTGGGACTTATTGCCATGATGAGAAAACTCGATGACCCCTCGCATATCGGAGAAGCCATGGCTGTCGCTTTTATTGCAACATTTTATGGCGTTACTTTTTCAAACCTTGTTTTACTGCCGCTTGCTGGCAGATTGGATACCCTGAGTAAAAAGGAGCTTTTTTTGAAAGAAATCATTATGGAAGGCGTTATTTCCATTCAGAGGGGAGACTCCCCGATGGTGCTCGAGGAAAGGCTAAAAGCGTTCTTGCAGGCAAAGGCAGCTAATAAAATGTCTGCAAGTTCAAAAGAAAAGGAAAAGACACAATGAGTGATGAAGAGGGTGGCGGAGGAGGACACGGTGGTCCTGTTTGGTTGCTCACCTATTGTGACTTAATTACGTTGCTGGTAGCCTTTTTTGTAATGATGATTGCTTTTTCTACAATTAATGTGAATAAATGCAAAGAGGATTTGCCTAAAATTGAAGGGGGTTTTGCCGGTGGTGGAGAATTTTTGTTGGAAAGCGGTACGAGTCCTGTGGAAAACCTCTTCGAAAAGGATTTGGATGTGCTTGAAAGTCCCGAGGCCGAAGAGCAGCCTGTAGAAAGCCAACTTGAACCCGAGGAGATGTTCAATTACATATCGGGTTTTGTAGATGAAAGCGGGTTAAAAAAGTCAATTGATATCGAAGATGTAAAGATAGGATGTAAGATAAAAATCCCCGTAGATTTGTGTTTTGAAAAGGGTGAATCTGTATTAAAAAGAGAAGCGTATGTGGTCTTTGATAAACTCGGTATTGTGTTACGAATTCTCAGAAGTAAACTGGTAATTGACACGAATATGGGAAAAGCCGAAAAAGAGATTGATCTGTCAATAAACAGGGCAGCAAATATTTGTGAATTTCTGGTGATCAAGGAGGATATTGAACCGCAAAAGATTGCGATATCAGGTTATCGTGTCGCAGAAGCCGAAGAAAATATAATCACTATGATGATATTTAAATAATAACTTTAAACATTTATTACACCTCTTTTATGTCGTCATCATCGCATCATAAAAAGAAGAAAAAATTACCCGGTGGCGGCACTCCTGATTTATTTTGGACTTCGTATGGTTCGGTAATAACGATATTATTGGCTTTTTTTATAATATTTACAGTCAACTTTACCGAGGAAAAGAAAAAAGAGCTTATTGAAGAGTTTAAAAAATCAGTAAACAGAGACAGTGTTACCTTTGGTATGGGCGGGATACTGCCCGAATGGAATGCGAAATCGACAGAAGATATCCAGAAGTTGAAGTATATTTATCCTGAAAGTAAAAGCGAACCTACAGAGAGTGGTGATAAAGGAATTGATTTATTCGATCGGGAAGAGGACCAAATACCAGCGGCTGTAGTTGTTTACTTCGATGAAAACGACAGCGCTCTTTTTATGGAAGGAAAACACTCATTGGACAATTTAATTGACTTAATTGGAGAAAGACCGTGTTCTCTTGTTATAGAGGGTCATACGAGAAAAAATTTTGTCCCCTCAAAAGGATACGACAATTGCTGGAAGCTTTCCCTGGACCGCGCAAAGGCAGTAGCGGATTATCTCCATGAAAAAGGTAATATTTCATGGAAGAGATTGATTACTGTTGGATATGGGAATAACAAACCCATGGTGAAAGACATTAAAAGTGACCGGCATAACGACCGGGTATCCGTAATTATAAACATTTTGAAATAGAATGAATTTCTTTTGGCTTGACAATAGAACTCAGGTGTGATATTAATTCCCGTCCATGAAAACAATTCAAAATTCTTTATTAGTCATTTTCTTCACTTATTTTCTCTCGTTTTTATCCGCTAACGATAGTGCCTTTAGCGCTGAAACACCTAATTCCGAAGTATCTGCTGAAAGTAATCAGGAATTGCCTGTTTTGTTGGTAAAAAAAGACGAAGATGCCGTCATTTACAAAAAAGACATTATTATTCGTTCCGATGAACTTAAAGCAGAGCCTAAAAAAGATAAAGATGCAGAAGAATTCAAGCCTATCGAAAAACCTGTAGAAAAAAAGCAAGAGGCCGCCAGCCTGGACATCGTCGACAAGTATTTAAAAGAAGGGAAAAAATATGAGGCAAGAAATGCCTTATCAGATATATTTATTAATAAAGTAATACCAGAAAAACAAAAAGAGATAAAGGAATTATTAGATAAATTAAACGAAGAATTAATCTTTTCATCCTCGCCCTCTCCAGATGCCACAATGTATACAGTCCAAGCCGGCGATATCATGGCGCGAATTGCCAAACAATTTAACACAAATTATGAACTGATTATAAGAATTAACAACAAATCCCCCACGAGGCTGAATATAGGAGATAAATTAAAGATACTTACGGGAAAGACAAAGTTATTAATTAGTAAGAGTGATTTCACTCTGACTTTGCTACTCAATGACCATTATGTGAAACAGTATCGTATTGGCACGGGGAAAAATGACAAAACCCCGGTTGGTACGTTTGAAGTAAAAAATAAGATGAAAGAGCCCGTGTGGTATTCACCTAACGGTGGTATATTCCCTTATGGACATCCGGAAAATATTCTTGGTACCCGATGGATGGGTTTTAAAGACAAACCAGACCTGTATGGTTATGGGATTCATGGTACAACATTACCCGACTCGATTGGTACTGCCTCATCAAATGGATGTGTTAGAATGTTAAATAGCGACGTGGAAGAACTGTATGATTTCGTAACACTGGATACGGAAATTATTATTCAAAGGTAAAAACTTATGTATAGAAACGAACCTCTCGATAAATACTTGAAAGATGCGGCAGCTGGAATGCCGACACCTGGCGGTGGAAGCGTAGCAGCATTGGTTGGCGCTTTAGCGACGACGATGTCTTCAATGTCTGCAAACTTTACTGTCGGTAAGGAAAAATTCAAACACTATGATTCGCAGTTGAAGCGAATACTCGGAGAGTGCGAGAAGAGCAGAGAAACTTTATTGTCCTTAATGGAGGAGGATATTAAGGTTTATAGTGGGATCACGAGTGCGTATGGATTGCCAAAGTCGACCGATGCTGAAAAAAACAAACGGTCGGAAGAAATACAAAAAGCAACCATTACCGCTATGGAAGTACCATTCAAGACGACAATGTGTTGTCTTTATGTATTGGAGCAGACACGAGAATTAGTAGATATTGCAAATCCTAATCTCATCTCTGATGTTGGAGTGGCAGGCTTTTTAGCCGAGGCGGCATTTCAATGCGCAAAATTAAATGTGGATATTAACCTTGCTACAATTAAGAACCAGGGTCTTGTTGAAAAGACACAAAATGAATTGTGCCACGCTGAAAAGAAGGCAAAAACATTTTTTAAAGAAATACAAGATAAAGTCCAGAAAATAATAAAGGGATAAGGAATAATGCATAACTATGGAATGGAAAATAAACAAGGGTTCTAAGGGATGCATCCTTTGTAATAAGGAGTTTTGCGAAGAGGAAGAATATTATTCCGCGCTTTTTGATGAAAATAATACCTTCATACGAAAAGATTATTGTGCTTCATGCTGGAGCAAGGATAAGGGAGATGGGCTTTTTTCATTTTGGAAAACGAGACTGCCAAAAAGGGATAAACCCGTTCAAAAGTTTGTAAATAATGAAGTCTTTCTGGATATGTTTATCAGATTAGAGGGAAAAAACGAACCAAATCAAAGAAATCTGCGATATGTGCTGTCACTCTATCTGATACGGAAAAAAATATTTAAATTGAAATCTTTTAAAAAGGAAAATGGAGAGGAGGTTATTACCCTGCATTTCCCAAGAGAAAATAAAGAATTCAACGTATTTAACCCGGGATTAAAAGATGAAGAAATCGACGCTATAACATCAGAAATGAGCCAACTCCTGAACTATCCTTACTTAGAACAGGAGGTCCTCATCAATACAGATTAAACACTTCCTGTATTTCCCAAATGTCTGAGGCTTTTGCCTGGACAATGGTTATTGTGAAACGGGAGCCGCTGCACTTGCAGTTGTATTATAACTACAGGTTTCGCAGTCTACGGCAATCCCTCTTATTTTCCTTCCTTTTAATGCCGATTGAAGTTGTACTACCTGATCTGTCTTGACGTTATTCTCTCTCTGCGATGCCAATAACCGAATACGCAACTGTCTTGTCATTTTAATACTCGGACACCTGGTTTTTTGAATACCTACAGGACAAACACCTACTATTTTCTTCTTGTTTATTTTCTTTGCCATAGTGAAGCTCCTTCCCATTTTTTAGTTTAAGTGTAAGACTAACTATCAATTTCCTTAATTAAATCCGGAACCACGATTTTCAGGGTTTCTTTTGCAGCTGATTGTTCTGCTTCCTTCTTGCTCTTGCCCCATCCTTTTCCATATTCATTACATTTTATTGAAACAATCACTTCAAACGATTTCCCATGATCAGGACCAACTTGCTGTAAAACCCGATAATTGGGTGTAATGCCATATTCCTTTTGACTGTAATGCTGAAGAATAGATTTGTAATTCTTATCGTGCTGATTTTTGCAAACGAGGTCAATTTCTTTTTTTAAATGTTTTATGGTAAAATTGTAAGCCGCTTCAATACCTCCGTCCAGATATATTGCGGCTATAACTGCTTCAAATACATTGGCAAGCAAGGATTTTGGCAGGTAATTCCGATCATTTAAACCCTTGCCTACCAAAAGAAAATCTTTTAGACGAGCCTCTATACTGACATTGGCAAGTGTTGTTTGACTCACCACAACGGACTTTATCTTTGTTAATTCCCCCTCACTACACTGAGGTAAGGTTTTGTAAAGATAGTCTGAAATAATCATCCCTAACACCGCATCTCCCAAAAATTCCAGTCGTTCGTTAGAAAAATTATTTTCTAATCTGCACGAGGTGTGGGTTAGCGCTTTTTCAAGAGTGATTGGTTCATGAAATGAATATCCTAACGCTAATTGGCACTCACTGAGTTTTTCCGGATTTAAATGATTATTCGTTTGGAGTATCATTTTTTTGAAACTTTTTTTCCTTGAAAAGCATCGATTCTTCTATGGCAGTGTATTTTGTTGCAGCATTTATAAGCTCAATGGCAGTGCTGCGTCTGAATGAAACAACTTCTACCCTGCAACCATGTGCTTTTAACATTTCTACAAGTGGTACGAAATCCCCATCCCCACTCACCAGGACTACGGTATCCAGCTTTGGTGCAATCGCTATGGAATCGATTGCAATGCCCATATCCCAATCTCCTTTTGCTGTACCGTCAGGTCTTAGCCGAAGCTCCTTTGATTTTATTTCATACCCTAAGCGGCTCAATGCATCTGTAAAGC
>DBJWYX010000086.1:0-9461 GCA_052360825.1 Candidatus Wunengus sp. YC64 | reverse complement strand
GGCTTATCTGGAGAGGGCTATTCGGGAGCACATGGTAGACCGCACAGCTGATTTGGAAAAATATAATGACGTTCAGAATTTATGGGAAGAGTACATGGCCCAAACGATTGCAGACTACTTATCATCCTGGGAAGGGAAAGAAAAGAAGTTTCTTGTCTTTGCAGGAAACGGTCATATAATTTACGACTTTGGTATTCCGGAAAAGGTGTTTCGACGCTCGCACTTACCCTATTACACAATTTATCCGGCTGAATTTCATGGAGACAAACCTCCGCCAGAACACGACCTTTTTTTACCGGAAATTCCTTTAGAACCGGCTGATTTTGTCTGGGTTATCTCTCCTTTGGTAGAACAAAAAAGGATATATTTGGGCGTCCAACTGAAAAAAACAGCCGATAACAAACTGGTCATACAAGAAATAACCCCCAAAAGCCCTGCCGAAAAGGTGGGTTTTATGGTAGGGGATAGTATTTCGTCGATTGATGGAAACGCCATAAAAGGCGTCCCAGACCTGGTTCATTACCTCCAGACAAAGAAGTTTGGAGATACCTGTACTGTAGATATTCAGCGGGATGGTACGAAGATTTCTTTTTCAGTCACCCTTTTTGAAATGGAAGGGGAGTAATAATCCACCACAGAGACGCAAAGGGCACAAAGTGAGTTGTAAGATTTAAGTTGAACTTTTAACTGTCAACTTTCAACTGATGTAAAGCTCTCTGTGCTGGTTCTGGCTTGTAGCCTGAACCTAAATATTTCGGTTCAATCGAGGACGATTGAACCAGCGAAAGGCATTGTCAGGGCTAAAACCCCGGTATGATGTGTACCCACTAACCCCAGCCTTAAGGCTGGGGTTAATGACGGTCTTATCGTTCGACTGAGCTCACGACGAAGTCTGAATTGGGCTTTAGCCCTGATGGCACAAGCAACAGGAATTTGTTCATGTTATTTATTTTTAATCACTTGGTAGCTTTGCGGTGAACTATTAAAACTATGCAGACAATACTATCGACTCAATACAATCCTAAAGAAATAGAAGACAAATGGTACCGCTTCTGGGAAGAAAACGGGATTTTCCACAGCGTACCGGATTCCACAAAGAAACCTTATGCCATTGTCATCCCCCCCCCGAACGTAACAGGGGTGCTCCATATGGGACATGCCCTGAATAACATTATCCAGGATATTGTAATCCGCTGGAGACGCATGCAGGGATACAATACCCTCTGGATGCCCGGCACAGACCATGCAGGCATTGCCACCCAGAATGTGGTCGAACGGGAACTGGCCACAAAACATATCAAGCGCGAACATCTGGGCCGTGAACGTTTTATTGAAGAAGTCTGGAAATGGAAGAACCAGTACGGTTCGACCATTATCAATCAGTTGAAAAAACTGGGGAGTTCCTGTGACTGGGCACGAGAACGCTTCACCATGGATGAAGGACTCTCAGCAGCAGTGAAGGAGACTTTTGTCCGTCTCTTTGAGAGGGGTTTAATATACAAAGGCAAATACATGATCAACTGGTGCCCGCGATGCTGCACAGCCCTTGCCGATGACGAGGTTGAGCATGAAGAACATGAGGGACACCTGTGGCACATAAAATACCCGTTCAGAGACGCCCCGCATCTCTATATTGTGGTAGCCACAACCCGGCCTGAAACTATGTTAGGTGATGTCGCTGTAGCCGTTAATCCGAAGGATGAGCGATATAAAGACATGATAGGTGAGATACTCACGCTCCCCATCGTTGGCAGGGAAATGCCAATAGTTGCAGACGATTTTGTCGATTCATCTTTTGGAACAGGGGCAGTCAAGATTACCCCCGCTCACGATCCTAACGATTTCGAAATGGGCAAACGCCACAATTTAACCCCGATCGTCGTTATGCAGGAAAATGGGGCCATGAATGAAGATGCCGGGGAATATGAGGGGCTGGATCGATTTGAATGCAGAAATGCCCTTGTAGAAGAGCTAAAATTAAAAAAATATATCGAAATGGTCATTCCTCACAAACATTCTGTCGGGCATTGCTATCGATGCCACACCGTTATTGAGCCGTATATTTCAGACCAGTGGTTTGTAAAGATGCGCCCTCTTGCAGATGCAGCAATCCAGGCTTCCAAGAATAAATCGGTGACATTCTTCCCGGAACGGTGGGAGAAGATATATTTAAGCTGGCTGGAAAACGTGCGTGACTGGTGCATTTCCAGGCAGATATGGTGGGGACATCGTATTCCTGCATGGTATTGCCAGGAATGCAGTGCAATTACCGTATCAAGTAGCGCACCCAGGAAGTGCTCAAAATGCAGTAGTACAACATTGAAACAGGACGAGGACGTGCTGGACACGTGGTTCAGTTCTGCATTATGGCCATTTTCTACGATGGGCTGGCCGAAAGAGACATCTGAGTTGAAATACTATTATCCAACGTCTACCCTTGTTACCGACCGGGGGATCATCTATTTCTGGGTAGCGCGCATGGTTATGATGGGGCTTGAGATCATGAGAGACGTCCCCTTCTCTAACGTTTATATCCACGGAACAATTCTTGACGAGATTGGCAGGAAAATGAGCAAGTCTCTGGGTAACGGCATTGACCCACTTGTTATGATTGACCAGTACGGCGCGGATGCCGTACGATTTTCGATTACCGTACTCACCACAGAAGGTCAGGATTTAAAACTATCTGAAAGTAAATTCGAGATGGGACGCAATTTCACCAACAAGTTGTGGAATGCGGCACGGTTTATCATGATGAATTTGAAGGATGAGCATCCGAAAGAAATTAAACTTGAATCTGCGGACTACCAATTTGAAGACAAATGGATTCTCAGCCGATTAAACCTAACCATAATGATGTGTACCACTTCTTTAGAGCAATTCAAATTTAATGACGCAGCCATGCATGTCTACGATTTTACCTGGCACTCCTTCTGCGATTGGTATCTGGAAATCGTGAAAGCGCGTTTATACGAACCTGTGAGTTCCCGGGATAAAAAGGTGGCGCAAACAGTCCTTGCACAGGTTTTTGATCAAATATTACACCTCTTGCATCCTTTTGTACCTTTTATTACGGAGGAATTGTGGCATAATCTAAAAAGGATTGTTCTTGAAAATAAAATCGATATCCAGAAGGACCTGAGATGCGAGAGTCTTGCCCGGAGTGTCTGGCCAACGATTGACAAGCGATATGAAGACCGAATCGCAGAAGAGACTATGGCAATCCTGCAAAATATTATTCGTGCTATTCGAAATATACGCAGTAAGATGAATATCAAAGAAAAGCAAAAGTTGGACGCACTCATCTCCATTTCAGCAGACGGTGAATATAATTTACAGGAACATTCTGGTATGCTCAAGCGTATGGCCAACCTCGAACGTTTGGAAATTGGTAAAAATCTTGCGAAGCCCAATAATGCAGCCTCTGAGGTTATCGGACAGATACAGGCGTTCGTGCCTCTTGAGGGTATTATTGATCCTGTTGCGGAAAAGGAGCGCCAGTTGAAACACCTGAACCAGCTTGAAAATCATTTAGCGGTGGTAAGACGGAAGCTGGAAAACAAAGATTTTGCTGCACGGGCGCCTGCCCATGTAGTAGCAATGGAACAAAATCGTGAAAAAGAATTGTTAGAACAGATACAAAAAATAAAACTCATTTTAAACGATCTCGGATAAGGAACTATGAAAAAAATATACTGGATTTCTCTCATTTGTGTAATCGTGTTGTGCCTCCCTTTGATTCCAATCCTCCATGCCAAGGAATCCGCATCAAAGGCTATGACAAAAAAATGTCCCACCTGTAACAAGGCATATTCAGAAGATACGAAATTTTGCAGCGAAGATGGAACTAAGTTGATGGAAAGCCCTGTGAAAATGATATGTCCTGACTGTAAAAAAGAAGGCGCTCCGGGGGAAAAATTCTGTAAAGAGCACGGGAAAAAACTTATTCCACTTACAGAAACACCTCCTGCCCTGGAAGCGGACGCTGTAAAACAAAAAGTGGAACTCGCCAGAAAATATTACCAGGAAGGTTGTAATTACTGCGACGCTGAGTCATACGATCTTGCTTTAGAATCATACAAAAAGGCGGAAGTGTCATTCCCTGATTTCCCGGCGCTCCATTACAATATGGGCTGGCTTTACGGCAAGCTGGGAGATGCCCAGCAGGCTATCAACCATTTACAAAAATATATTGTCCTGTCCCCAAACGCAAAAGATATTACGGAGGTACAGAGTTATGTTATTGTCCTAAAACAGGCATTAGAAAAGCAAAGTACCGTTCAAAATACCTTCAAAAGCCGTGATGAACTTATGAAAAAGGCATCCCTTGTGCAAAAGCAAAAATACGGAAGCGTCGTGGTGCCGGCAGGTGAATTTATTATGGGAACTGACGAAGCACGGGAAGATGAATATCCCGAGCACAAAATTTATCTCGACGCATTTGAAATTGATCGTTATGAGGTAACAAACGCCCAGTACTGGGAATTTTTGGAATATATAAAGAAAACAAACGACCACAGCAAATGTTTTAAAGGAGAACCCAGTAATAAGGATCATACTCCACGGTTCTGGGACAATGAATATTATAACGTGCCTGATTATCCAGTGGCGCGCATTGATTGGTATGACGCCCATGCGTATGCCGCCTGGGCTGGCAAACGACTCCCTACCGAAGCTGAATGGGAAAAAGCAGCACGGGGGTCAGATGCTAGGATTTTCCCCTGGGGTAATGAATGGGATACTGCCCGATGCAATCTCAGCGGTGAACCAAAGCCCGTGGGCAGCGGAGAAGCCGGAAAAAGTGTCTACGGCTGTTATGACATGGCAGGTAGTGTTTATGAATGGTGCGCCGATTGGTACGTGAACACCTATTATACAGAATCTCCATACAAAAACCCCAAAGGCCCGGATAATAGCGCAAGGCGCGTAATTCGGGGCGGCTCCCGATTCTCAAAACCATTCCAGGTACGAGCACACACAAGAAAATCCGAACAGCCAGACCTGTTCAATTTAGCATTAGGACTCCGCTGTGCAAAGGATGTGAAGGGGAAATAGCCGGGTTTGCATACATCCCCATGAGTAGGAAAAATGTTGTTATAGTAAACGTCCTAAATAAGTTGACATGAATTCGTTATTGCGAGCGACAGCGAAGCAATCCCTACCATAAGATTGCTTCGTCGTTCCTCCTCGCAATGACAACTTTCTTTTACATTTACTATAAACAACTCAAGGCTGGTTCAAATCTTGTAGATTGAACCAGATATTTTGAGCAGACTGTTGGCTTTAAATAAATATCAGCCGTAAAAAGCCAAATATTTCGGTTCAATCGAGGACGATTGAACCAGCGAGAACAATCGGAAAGAATTAATGATAAACGATTTTTCCAAGACTATCTTAGAGAACCTCTATGACGGCGTATACCTTGTTGACAATGACAGGAAGATTCTCTATTGGAATAAAGGCGCTGAAAATATTTCTGGTTACACAAGTTCTGAAGTACTAGGGAAACGATGTTCCGATAATATCAGTCATATTAACGAACATGGTATTCAATTATGCATGACTGAATGCCCATTGGCCAAAACAGTGACCGATTCCATTTCTCGTGAAATGAACTTGTATATCCGGCACAAAACAGGACACCGTATACCTGTCCTTGCGCGCACAACCCCACTTCGAGATTCACTTGGACACGTTATAGGAGCAATTGAAGTATTCACCGACAACTCCCCAAAACTTGCGATTACCCAGAAGATTAAAGAACTTGAGAAAATGGCATTGCTTGATCATCTCACAGAATTAGCAAACAGGCGATATACTGAGTTAAATATACAGACTAAGTTAGATGAATTGCGCAGATACGGCAGGCCTTTTGGGATTCTCTATATGGATATAGATCACTTTAAAAATGTAAACGATTCCTACGGACATGATATCGGAGACAAGGTATTAATAATGGTATCAAATACCTTCATAAAAAATGTAAGGGCATCCGACATCGTAGGACGCTGGGGTGGAGAAGAATTTCTCGCAATTATTCCAAATATCACTGAAGAACAGTTATATTTCACGGCGAATAAGCTTCGGGTACTTGTCGAACAGTCTGGCTTTTCTCTAAATTCAGGCATCGTCCAGGTCACCGTCTCTATTGGAGCGACGCTTGCCCTACCGAAAGACACCGCTGAAACGCTGCTGGAAAGGGCTGACAAACTTTTGTATTATAGCAAGGCTAATGGCCGGAATCGAGTGTCAGTCAAGCAATTATAAATTTGGGAAATATACATGTTAAAGTTTAGCTTATCATAAAATTATGAAACTTTACGCATCTATTATTTGTTTTATAAAAAGTATTTGTTTTATATAGTGTCCCGTAAACATTTTTTAAGGAGATAGGGAGTGAAGCGTATTGGATATTTTATAGGCGTTGTAGGTGTTGCACTTGTATTAATGACCTCTTATGCAGTAAAAACGACGTTTGCATCCAGTTGCTGCGGCACAAAAGAAGCAGGTGCCGCCGAACAGGCTGATACAAAATGCCTGGTCTGTGGTAAGGCCGTAGAAAAGGACAAAGGCGTAAAGGTGGAGTGCGAGGGTAAGACGATTGTTTTATGCTGCAAAGATTGTGAGGCCGCGTTTAAAAAGGACCCTTGTAAATTCTGTAAAGATGAGAAATGTGAGAAAAAGAAAGAGCATCACTAAGGCGTAGTATCACGATAACCAATAAAAACGTTGTAATTAAAAAGGCGTTCTTGCTTGGATAAAAAAGCAAGAACGCCTCTTTTTTACAGTTACACTTTTTAACAATTAATTTGGTGTTGAAAATAGAGAGTGAATTATCTACCTCTTCGCCGGTTCAATCGTCCTCGATTGAACCGAAATATTTGGTGAGTTGATATTTTATAACATTGTTACAAACCCTTAATTGTTCAAAATGTGTGGAAATCAGGTGACTTCGGTAACCATTTCCATTTGTATGTAAGGGTAATTCATGAATTACCCCTACCAGAACAAAATTTCTGAACGTCAAATTATTCTTTCATCTCTTTTACGATAAATGTGCCTTCAGGTGGGCTGAAGAGAATAGTCTTTACGCGTTCCTGCCATAGATTGCCAAATTCCTTCGACTCATCCTCAGATGCCTTGCCAGATACCACGAGCGGCATCAGTTTGTCTATACGTTCGCTTACCGAGACATGCTCGACACTATACGTCACTTCTACCTTTTTCCCACTATCGGCCCTTTGAAATATCATAGCGCAGATTGCCTTGGGATCGGGCGAGAGATCTTTATTGAAGGTCATCAGATTATATCTTCCATACTTCCCGGCAGGACCAAGTCCCTTAAATCCACTTTCGGCGGACGCACCCGTTATTAACGTAACCACCTGGGATATAGGACCATTTACCTTATATTCGACGCCCCCTTTAAACGTAACCTTTATATTCCCTCTTACCGGCGCTTCATCACCATATAATGCCTTTAATGCCAGTTGCGTCGATTTATAGGCGCCTGCAACTGCCGGACATGAATGCCCGGCAAATTTTACAGCATCGGCATACGTAAAGATAAAGACCTCTCCTTTGTCCACAGCGCCAAGCACAACGGCTAAAGGATCTTTGATCTTTATCGGTTCTGCACTATCGTAAAAATCTTTACTGTATTTTGTTTGCCCCTCCGCGTAAACATGCCTCTGCCCTGTAATACAACTTACGACAACTATACCAAAGGTACAGAAAAACAACCATTTTAACAAGCAACTATTGTACAAGCCATTTTTCATCCTTCAACCCCTTTCAATATAAAACAATTCCAACAATTCTTTATTGCAGAATCAAGAAAACTCACTTAAAATATGATGACTTAGATGCTTCGTTTCACTCAGCATGACAAGCGTTATCATTCCTTTGCCTTCTGTCATTCTGAGACGAAGTCGAAGAATCTTCTTTTGAAATAGTGTATCCAGGTAACCCTATTTAGGCAAGATTATTATGATGAAAAAACTCAGGATTGGCGCTGTCCCTTACATGAACGCCAAACCTTTGATTTATGGATTGGATCAACACCGGGATGAAATTGAGATGGTATTTGAAGTACCTTCTCTTTTGCCAGGTATGCTGAATGACGATCAGATAGACGTGGCAATTATTCCTTCCATTGAATACTTTAGAAACGGCAATTACGCCATTATCCCTGACATTTCAATCGCCTCGATTGGAACGGTTGAGAGTGTAAAGATTTTTTCTAAAATACCGATACAAAATATCCGTTCTGCTGCATTAGACAAAAGTTCCCTAACCTCCTGCGCACTTACCAAGATTATTCTCAGGGAACACTATCGTCTTTCTCCTCAATACAGCCAGTGGAACAAGCAATACGATATTGAGGGTACAGACACCGATGCCGTTCTTATCATCGGAGATAACGCCTTAAAGATAATTGACAATGGATACATCACATTGGATTTGGGTCAGTCATGGTATGAGTTCACCGGACTTCCTTTCGTTTACGCCCTTTGGGTCGTTAAAAGGGATCGTCGTATACCGGGAATAAATAATTTGCTAAAAAGTGCAAAGGAAGCGGGTCTTCGGTCAGTAAAGGCATTAGCGATTACAGAATCACAGAGGCTTCAACTAACACATGAGAGATGCCTGAACTACCTTACTAACTCTATTCGATATGATTTTGGTAAAAACGAAATACAGGGATTTTTGACATTTTATCAGCATGCAATATCTTTAGGCCTTGCCCCAAAGGGAGTAGAACTTGTTTTCAATGAATCCTAACCTGGATGAGCCAGAACATGTAGCGAGACATTTATGTCGCTGTCCTGCGAACTGAAGTTCGCGCTGCACGAGGGTCGGCGTTAAATTGTTTTTGCCGAAAATGTAAAAATATTTTTGTTAAGAGACCGATATGGCCATTCTATCCGTTGAGATTGAAGATATCCTCGAAAAATCATTCAATAACGAGAGATTATCTTCAGACGAATGTTTGAAACTGTTCTCTACAAAGGAACTTACCAGCCTGGGAATAGCGGCAGATGCAGTATGCAAAAGAAAACATCCGGAAGATTACAGGACATACATCATCGACAGGAATATTAATTACACGAATATTTGTACATCGGGTTGTAAATTTTGTGCCTTTTACAAAGAAGTTGAACATAGCGATGGATATATCATCTCTAAAAATTCTTTGTTCAGGAAAATTGAAGAAACCCTTGCCCTTGGTGGAAGGCAAATCCTCATGCAGGGCGGACTGCATCCGTCATTAAAATTAGATTTTTATACAGACCTGTTAGAATCTATTAAATCGAAATACGATGTCCATATCCACGCCTTTTCACCCCCGGAGATTGTGCATTTTTCAAAACTCAATGATATCACTGTTCGGGACATCATACAAAAACTCAGAGACGCCGGGCTTGACTCGATTCCCGGCGGCGGCGCTGAAATTCTTT
>DBJWYX010000085.1:0-9492 GCA_052360825.1 Candidatus Wunengus sp. YC64 | reverse complement strand
ATGTTCGTCTGGGCTATGGCCACGACGTTTCCTATGGTCATGGTCAATACGGCAAGGACATAAATAATCTTTTGCCACTCGTAATGGGTTGATCCAAAGGCGGTCATGAAGATGCGCAAAAAGGCTGCAAACCCGGCCGCTTTTGGCCCTACAGACATAAAGGCAGTTATTGACGTGGGCGCGCCCTCGTAAACATCGGGTACCCATGCGTGGAACGGCACAGATGCGACCTTAAATCCAAGTCCGATGATGATCAATCCCATACCCATGAGCAACAGGGGATCTAAAGCGCCGCCTTTCCCTTCAATAAAACAGGCAATTTGTTTGAGACTGATAGTACCCGTTGTGCCATAGATAATGGATATCCCGTACAGTAAAAAGCCCGTGGCAAATGCACCCAACAGAAAATATTTTAAAGATGCTTCGTTTGAGATGAGTTTCGAACGTTTGAATCCCGTCAGGATATAAATGCTGATTGACATGACTTCCAGGCCGATGTAAATGTTCAACAGGTCGGCGCCGGATGCCATGAGCATCATACCTATTGTTGAGAACAATAGTAAGGCATAATATTCTCCATGATTAATCTCCTCTCGCTTGATATAGCTGTGTGAGATGAGGACAGTGAGTCCCGTACTGAGGAGAAAGATAAAATTGAAAAATAAAGAATAGTTATCAATCGCAAAAGATTCACTGAACGAGAACAGTGTCGTCCCTACAGAGTTCCTGGAAAAAATGCCCGCAATGATAATTCCCAGCAGGGATATGTATGCCAGGTAATTTTTGTCCCCAAGCTTTCTTGAAGATATGAGGTCCGTAACAAGCACGATCATACCGAAACCTGCAAGGATCAGTATCGGCAAGATACTGAGGATATTAAATGTCATTACTGATGTATTCGCCATTGTTAAAAACTCTTAATCAAATTATATATAAATCAAAAGATATAGGAGTCAGAATACAGGAAGCAATAGTTGTAAATCCCTTCTGGCTTCTTGCTTCTAACTTCAGACTTCTCAATCCGGTCTTTTCATTACCACTCTGTCTTGTTCTCAGGCACGATATCAATCTTTGGCGTTGCATTCTCCTGTAATTGTTCAGGTTTACTTTGTACCCGAACGTTGGATACAATATTAGCCTTTTCTCCCACCTGTTTTAAAAGATGATTTACAGATGCATCCATCTTTCGCAGAAACGAATTGGGATAAATGCCAATCCAGAAGATCATCACCACAATCGGGAGAAGGATAGCCCATTCCCGTTTGTTCATATCTTTTAACGTCTTGTTCTCTTCATGAGTTATCTCGTGAAACATAACCCTCTGAAACATCCAGAGCATGTACACGGCAGCAAGGATAATCCCTGATGTTGCAAGTGATGCATAGAGCATACGCGACTTGAATACCCCTACCAGGATGAGGAACTCTCCAACAAAACCGTTTAATCCAGGCAGTCCGATAGACGATAAGGTAACGATCATAAAGAAGGTGGCAAAAACAGGGATCTGTTTGGTCAGACCCCCGAAGTCTGCGATCATGCGGGTATGCCTTCTCTCATAAAGCATTCCAACAATAAGGAAGAGCGCCCCTGTGCTGAGACCGTGATTGATCATCTGGGTAATACCACCCTCGATACCCTGAATATTAAAGGCAAAGATTCCCAGCATGACAAAACCCAGATGGCTCACGCTGGAATAGGCAACAAGTTTTTTAAGGTCGTCCTGCACCATAGAAACCAGAGCGCCATAAATTATACCCACAATAGCCATCCATGAAATTACCGGGATGAAGGCATGACTCGCTTCCGGGAACAAGGGCAAACAGAATCGCACAAAGCCATACGTACCCATTTTCAAAAGAACACCTGCCAGGATTACACTTCCCGCCGTAGGGGCTTCCACGTGGGCATCTGGCAGCCAGGTATGAAACGGAAACATGGGAACCTTGATAGCAAAGGCAAGGGCAAAGGCAAGGAACAACCAGAATTGGACGGCAAAAGAGAGGTCAAGCCGATAAAATTCCAATAGATTAAAGGTATATTCACCCGTTGTCCTGTAATTCAAAAAATACAAGGCAATGATGGCCAGGAGCATAAATACGCTGCCTGCCATGGTATAAATAAAGAACTTAACGGCGGCGTAAATCCTCCTGGGGCCTCCCCAGATGCCGATGAGAAGATACATCGGGATCAGCATGAGTTCCCAGAACACATAAAACAAAAATAAGTCTAACGAGATAAAGACACCGATCATGCCCGTTTCAAGGACCAGCATGGCAATCATGTATTCCTTTATGCTCTTGGTGATATGCCATGACGCCAGGATAGAAAGAGGTGTAATAAAAGTTGTCAGGAGTATCAGGAATAAACTAACACCATCTATTCCCACATAATAATTAATTCCGAAAGAAGGTATCCACGGCAGTTTCTCTACAAACTGCATCTCGTATGCACGTGCATCGAAATTGAAATATAAAGGAAGGGAAATAAAAAATACAACAATCGAAACCAGCAGAGACGTAATCCTGACGAGTTCCTGTTTTTTCGAATCGATCGACAAGATAAAGATTACTCCTATGATCGGAAGAAAGGTTATAAGTGAAAGAATTGGCATAAATATTAAAACGCTCCAGAATTCATTTTAAGAAACCAACAATATTAATTAATCTGATCCAAAAATTCAGCCTAAAAATGATGGGTTCGCTCCGCTTAACTCATCCTACCTTTGCATTTAATCATCACATGCCCAGTGCGGCAAATACTAGAATACAGATACAACCAATTACAATATAAAATGCGTAATTGCGTACATATCCTGTCTGTAAATAACGCAAGGTATTACCAAACCATCCAACCAGACGGGCGACACCGTTTACAGAACCATCGATCATCCTGGCATCAACCTGTTTCCATAACTGGATGGAGCATTTTTTAACCGAATTCACAAAGAGTACATCGTAAATTTCATCGACATAATATTTGTTCAACAGGAGTTTATAAATCAAACCAAACCGCTCTGCCAGTTTCTTTGGCATTTCGGGTTTCTTAATATACATCTGATAGGCAAGGTATATACCAGCAATTGCAATGGCAGTCGAAACGACCATCATCAGGTAAGGCAGATATGCACTATGGTGTACGCCCGCCTCTGACCCGGAAATATCAGTATGACCGTGTTCACCGAAGACTGGTGCCAAAAAGTTACTAATGGCGCTTGCACCCGGAATACCCAGAAATCCGCCAAAGAATGAAAGTATCGCAAGTACCGTTAAAGGGAGCGTCATATTTTTTGGAGACTCATGGAGATGCTCTGCCGCGTGATGATCAACCCTTGATTCCCCATGAAATGTCATAAAAAGCAAACGGAACATGTAAAAGGCCGTAAAGAAGGCTGCCAGCGCCCCAATCGCCCAGTACCAGAAATTCCCACGGACGAGTGATTCTAATAATATTTCGTCTTTACTGAAAAATCCTGCAAACGGCGGGATGCCGGCAATAGCAATGGTACCGACCAAAAAGGTCTTGTATGTGGTAGGAATATGATGTCTAAGTCCACCCATCTTTCTCATGTCCTGTTCGCCGGAAAGGGCATGAATGACGCTGCCTGAACCCAAAAACAACAACGCCTTGAAAAATGCATGAGTCATGAGATGAAAAATACCCGCAGTGAATGCGCCCACGCCACAGGCCACAAACATATATCCTAACTGACTGATTGTAGAATAAGCTAATACTCGTTTAATATCGTTTTGCACCAATCCTATGGATGCCGCAAAGAGCGCCGTAACAGCGCCAACACTGGCAACAACGGTCATGGTTAATGGGGACAGCATATAGAGCACATTGCATCGGGCAATCATATAGACGCCCGCCGTTACCATCGTTGCCGCATGGATAAGCGCACTGACCGGCGTGGGACCCTCCATAGCGTCCGGCAACCACGTATAAAGGGGTATCTGGGCAGACTTACCCGTTGCACCCATGAATAAAAGGAGGGTAATGATGGTTACCGTAAAACTGCTTACCGCAAAATTTCCATGAGAGGCTGCGCTAAACACCTCCGTAAAATCGATACTATGAAAAGTCAGAAATATAAGCATAATGCCCAGGGCGAAACCAAAATCACCTACCCTGTTGACCACAAAAGCCTTCTTGGCTGCATTCGAGGCCGATTTCTTTTCGAACCAGAACCCAATAAGCAGGTAAGAACACAACCCGACTGCCTCCCATCCGATAAACATGAGGAGGAAATTATTGCTCAAAACAAGCAACAACATAGAGAAGGTAAATAAATTCAGGTAGCAAAAATAGCGGTGGTATCCCTTGTCGCTATGCATGTAGCCGATCGAATAGATATGAATGAGGAATCCAACCCCCGTAACAATGAGGATCATAATGGAAGACAAGGGGTCTACCTGCAAACCTGCCGCAGATTTGAAAGAACCGGACTCAATCCAGCTAAACAATTGTTTCTCAAAAAGGCGCGCATCGGGCGGCAGGAGAAGAAGTCCTATGAATACCAGTATCGAGACAAAAAAGGATAGACCGATAGCGCCACAGGCAATGTAGCCCACGGTTTCTTTTCGCAGACTTTTACCAATTAAGCCGTTGATGGCCGTACCAATCAAGGGAAATAACAGAATTAATGCAACTAAGTTAAGCATGTAGCTTCCTAAAGCAAATAAGTTGGATAAAATTTTTAGAATTTACGACTTACCCACCCCAACATCCCCTCCCAAGAGGGGACTTCTTAAATTCCCCTCTTGAGAGGGGCAAGGGGTGTGTTCTTCATGGATTAATTTTAAATTTATTCGAGATTACCATTTCATGATATTTATATCGTCAATGTTTACCGTTTCTTTGTTTCTGAATACGGCCACGATAATTGCCAAACCGACAGCGGCCTCGGCTGCAGCAACGGTCATGGTAAAAAACACAAACAACTGACCTTGCATGGAATTAAGGTAATGGGCAAACGCCACAAACGACAGATTAACGGCATTCAGCATGAGTTCGATGCACATAAAGATTATGATGGCATTCCTCCGCACTAAAACGCCAACAACACCCAGCGTAAACAGAATCGCACTCAGCACCAGATAATGAGTAATGGTAATCATCTTACAGCTTCCTTTTCGCCAGCATAATGGCCCCGATTGCCGCTACAAATAACAAGATAGAAGTTATCTCAAATGGCAATAAATAATCAGTGAATAACAAATTGCCGATAAGTTTTGTGTTTCCAACGCTGTTAACGTATGCCGTTGTGTATTCACCATGTTTCCCTTGCAGTAATTTCGACTTTATTATCATACAAATAGCCGCAAACAGTACAATTCCCATAACGACGGCAGGTATCCTTTGAAAGGGCAATGCGTTTTTTGCCTCCTCTTTGATGTTCAGGTTTAGCAACATAATTACAAAGAGGAAGAGCACCATAATAGCGCCTGCATACACAATGATTTGAACCGCCGCAATGAACTGAGCCTCGAGTAATATATAGAGTACCGCAATGCAAACCATCGTCTGAATAAGGAACAAAGCGCTAAAGACAGGGTTTTTCTCAAAAATGAGATAGACCCCGGTGATTACAGCGATTGTTGCTACAATATAAAATAAATATGCTTCCATAAATTCGGTTTAAATTCCCTTAACATTCCCTGCTGGTATCAATCGTCTCCGATTGAACCGAAATGTTTCGGTTCAGGCTGCAAGCCTGAACCAGCACAGAGAAAAATCGTAATTTGTAAATCGTAAATCGTTCGACTGAGCGCTCACGACGAAGTCTAAAATTTTAATTAAGTCTTACCGCGGTAAATTTCTTTTCCTCGTAAGGGCCAATAGTTTTTCTTTATCGAAAACATCCTTATTATCATATGTTGCCAGCTCAAAGGTGTCCCTAAGGATTATTGCCCTTACGGGACACGCCTCCTCGCAAAATCCACAAAAAATACATCGGAAGGCATCCAACTCATAGGTTTTTGGGTATCTCCTGTGGGTTTCATCCTCAGCCCCTTCAACATTAATACATTGAGAAGGACACACTCTGGCACACAGTCCACAGGCGACACACTTTTCCCTTCCGTCCTTTCCTATCTGCAATTCAGGCAGCCCGCGAAACCTTGGCGCAAGTATTGGCCGCTCGTCGGGGTACTGCATTGTGACGCACGTATTCGGGTTTAAAAATCTCTTGATTGTGAGTGCGAGACCTTTAATTAATGGTACGATCATATTATCCTTTAAGAATCATAATAAGCCCTGTGAGCAATATGTTGAACAGGGAGAGCGGCAGCAGAAATTTCCAGCCGAAATGCATCAACTGATCGTATCTGAGCCTTGGGTAAGTCGACCTTACCCAGATAAAGAAAAATAAGCAAGCTGATAATTTTAGCATGAACCATACCACCGGCGGCAAGAATGGCCCGTGCCAGCCACCCAGAAAAAAAGTTACGGCAATGGCAGATACCGTAATCATGTTGGCATATTCTGCCATGAAAAACGTGGCAAATTTCATGCTGCTGTATTCCGTATGGTATCCTGCCACAAGTTCTGATTCTGCCTCAGGGAGGTCAAATGGACAGCGATTCACCTCCGCAAAAGCGCTGGTGCAATAGATAAAAAACCCAATGGGTTGTAACACAATATTCCACAATTTCGCCTGGCCATTAACCACATCCACAAGGCTTAACGACTCCGTCAGCATGACGACTCCAATAAGCGATAATCCGAGTGTCAACTCATAACTGATCATCTGGGCTGAAGACCTGATCCCGCCCAGTAATGAATATTTGTTATTCGATGCCCATCCCGCCATAACAATGCCATAAATGCCCAAAGAAGAAACGGCAAATATATACAGAAATCCAACATTGATATCGGTAATTACCAGGTCAATGTTGTGCCCAAGAATCTTTACTTTATCCCCGAAGGGGATGACGGCAAAGGTAATCAGGGCTGGAATCAGGGTCATTATGGGCGCCAGCACAAAAAGCAGTTTGCTTGCTTTTTGCGGTATAATATCTTCCTTGAATAGAAGCTTTATACCGTCTGCAATTGGCTGCAACAACCCGTGCGGACCGACACGCATCGGCCCAAGACGTACCTGCATGTGCGCCATGATCTTCCTTTCGAGCCAGATCATGGAGATAATCATGAGTTGGACCACCCCGAACACAAGCAATATCTTAACGCAAGCGATAATAAAATAAACAAGAAATTCTTTATTCATTTAACCAGTACTTGCCTCGACACGCTGCATTCTCTGTCCGCAGCACTCTAAGATACCCGTTGTTTCCACGACAACCTTTATCTTTTGTTTGCATACGTTACACACAAAGGTTACTCCTCCATCTGGTTTATGATGGGCTGTTGTCCAGGTGGCCATCATCCCCTTGACTCCAACCAGCTTCATTTCCTGACCGCAGCAAACCAGCACGCCAAATCCCTCTTCGGCAACAACGACTTTTTGCCTGCAGATCTCACAAAAATATGTTTGCCCTTTCTTCGCCATATATTTACACGGTCTCCTTGTATATTTTGACAGAGGTATGTACCCCATCACGCAAGAGATTGACAGGTACCCACTCGTAATCTTCAGAAACAAAAACCGTTCTTTCCGGTAATTTGCTTGTAATCTTCACCTTAAGGGTTAATTTGTTATGAGCGGATTCAATTGTTACCCTATCCCCATTATTTATTTGCAATCCTTGCGCATCCTTTTTACTTATTTCAACAAAACATTCCGGGGCAACTGAAATCAGGGATTTTGAATGCCTGGAAAAAGTCCCCTGATGATTCAGACTTGCTCCGGTTAGCAATACAAACGGGAAATCCTTATTTTTTTTAATCTCTGAAGATTTTGGCTTAACCATGCTAAACGTATACTTTGCTGATTTGTTTTTATTATATACGGAAGACGCCCAGTGAAATTCTTTCCTTCTTAAGCGATCATAATTAATCCCTGCATACACGGGAGATATACTTTCTATCTCAGTTAAAATTTCTTTTGTGGATACGTATGAACCGGATTGTCCCATCTTTTGGGCCAGACTACAGATAATTTGCCAATCCGGTTTCGCATCCCCCACCGGCTTGATGGCCTTGTTTAGTCTTTGCACGGTCATTCCCATATTAGTAAATGTACCTTCCTTCTCTGCAAAAGTAGCAGCAGGAAGGACAACATCCGCCAGTTGCGCGGTTTCCGTCAGAAAGGTATCCTGTACAACAATAAAATCTATCTTCTTACAGGCCTCTTTAATTTTCTTGCCATTCGGGTAATTTACAACAAGGTTTTCACCCATGATATAGAGCGCCTTTAATTTGCCGTTGAGTGCAAGATCAATCACATTTTCAGCGTCTTTCTTTAAGATCGCATCAGGGAATTTTACACCCCATGACTTTTCGATCTTTTCCTTATTGGACACATCATTAGTATTGACATATCCCGGAAAGAATCCCGGTACTACACCCACATCATTTACTCCCTGAGAGTTATTATGAGACCTTGAAAAGAAAAGCGAAACCTTACCTGAACCAGCATCTCCACGACAAGCAGGATTTAGCAGTGAACAGAGATTCATCAATGCCCTTATCGCATCCTCCGCCAATGGGTTTTCTTCTATATCTTTGCCGCAAATAATATAACAATTCCCCGGCTTTGTTAATAATAACGCTGCATTCCTGATTGCCTCCTGAGTAACGCCGGTTATTTTAGAAGTCTCCTCTATATTGAACTTATCAATCAAGGAGCGTAATTTATCAAAATTATTTGTTGATGTTTCTACCTTTTTTAAATCAACAAGTTTCTCATCGATAATTACTTTAATCAAGGCGTTAATCAATATGACTTGGCTTCCCAAAGCGTATTTTAAGCGAATGTCATTCCTGGCAATACTATTGAACTGCACCCCTCTCTCATTGGCAATGACGAGATTGGCGTTGTTCAACCTTATAGCCTTTCTTGCCATGTTTCCGGCTACAGGATGGGCTTCCGTCATATCAGCCCCTATAAAAAACAGGGTATTTGCATGCTCTATTTCCTTCAGCGATGCCGACGTCATTCCATGTATGACGGATTCATAAATCAAACCATTTAAAGCAGGTGACTTTATATTGGCCATATTATCAATATTGTTAGTCCCCAACACCGACCTGCAGAATTTCTGGAAGAGGTAATTGTCTTCATTGGTACATTTTTCAGAACCAATGCCGCCGATAGCCGTCCCCCCGTATTCGTTTATAATTTGCCGGAATCTTTTTGCGACATATTCAATAGCTTCATCCCACGAGGTTGGCGATAATTCACCGTTCTTTCTGATTAATGGGGTTTTTATGCGTTCTGGTGAATGTATGAACTCGTGGCCAAATCTGCCTTTTATACAGAGATTGCCTTCGTTTATTCCAAGATAATCATCTGATGTTATGCGTCTCACGCTTTCCAGCTTTGTATTTAAAATGACGGTACACCCAACCGAGCAGTAAGGGCATATCGTTGGG
>DBJWYX010000084.1:0-9523 GCA_052360825.1 Candidatus Wunengus sp. YC64 | reverse complement strand
AAGCAATTACACCGTTGTCAACCTCTGTAAGAACCTTTCTAAAAGCATCGTCCTGCACATAAATAACATCTTCAAATGTAAACAATAGTTTTTTAATCTCGTCTGCCAATTCCGGATTCTTATGGCTTATCAGATCAACCACATTCTTATCAGCCGGTCCTTCCATACCACCAATAATTTCTGAAGCGAGTTTAAACTTTTTCCTTGCCGGTGTTTTCTGACGTCGGTCATCACTTTTTACCTTTGACACAACAACTTCGTTTACCTGATATAATAATTTCATCGGAGGAGGTTCCATCGTAGCTATTCTCATAATGATATCTGCCTGTAATTCCGCTGGAAATTGGACCAACACCTTTGCCGCACGCTGTGGATCAACATAAGTCAAAACAAGTGCAATTGTTTGAGGATGTTCACCTACGAGTATGCGCAGCAATTCTTCCTCACTTGCTTCCTTGAGAGGATAAAAAGGCACTGGAAACAGAGTCCCCTCCTCAACACTCGTCAGAATTTCTTCGCTTTTTTGCGAACCAACAGCCTTTACAAGAAGTTTTTTGAACGAATTGTTATCGTATTTTACAGCTTTTTTATTTGATTTTAATTCTTGAGATAAGTCATTGAGTACCGACTCTACGAGTTCCTTATCAATACGATCAAAGTTCGTCATCTCGTTAGATATCGCTGCAATTTGCTCATCATCAAATTCCTTGATCAAATTTGCCGCAGTATCGGCGTCAAGGGTTGACAGGATGATGGCTACTTTCTGTATTCCCGTTACTTTTTTTACCGTATTCATTTATTTATAGCCTTCAAATCGGCAGTAATCCATTTCTTTAATGAACTTGCAGTTACGCTTGGGTCTTTTCTAATATTTTTAACAACTTGCTCACGTAGTCTGAACTGTTTTGCGTCATCAGCTTTTTCCTCTTCTTCCTCATCTACCTCATCTGTCGTCATATTCATATTCGATGTATGGGAATTTGTAAAGTTATGCTGTTCATTTGTCGCCCTGGCCTTTTTCAGTTTTTTCATACTCCTCATCACAAACAGGAGAAAAACCAATACCGTAATCGCGAGAGATCCGTTTTTTGCCATTTTTAACATGAATTCTTTTTGCTGCTCCTTTTTCAAGGATGCCTCTTCTTGTTCAAAAGACGGTTCGTAAAATTGCACGTTTTGTATCTCAAAAGTATCGTTACGATTGCTCGATTCATCGATTCCGATCGCCTGCTTCACAAGCGCCGCAATTCTCACCATATCATCTTTATTCCTTGGACTGTAAACTTTTTGAATCTTCCCATCCTCAGCCTTCTGGTCTTCATACATCCCGTCAACAAGCACCGCCACAGACAGTCTCTTTAAGGATGCCCCATGGTCTGCAATAATCCGTTCTGTCTTACTCAGCTCATATTGCGTTTGAGCCGTCTCTTCATTCTCTGAAGATCCAACAGACTGGATAATTCCCGATTGCGACATAAGATTGGCCTGCATTCCAGGCACACCGCCTCCAGAAAATGGCGCACCTCCAGACACTCTTGTCGTCACCGTTTGAACTTTAGGAACCCTTCGTTCGGGATCGAATTCAACGAGTTTCTCATCCACATGTTTAAAATCCAACTCGGCGCTTACACGCACAACCGATTTACCACCGCCAACGATTTTTTCCAGCAGGTCCTGGGCCTTCGCTACAAAATAGTCTTCGATCTTTTTCTTCATCTCTAACTGATCGTTACTCGCGCCTATCATCGATGAGGGTAGTTCCTTCTTGGAAAGCAGGTTTCCACGGGTGTCGGTGATGGTAACATTCTCCGGTTTAAGCCCCTCAACCCCAGCGCTTACCAGATGAACGATACTGGCAACCTGCTCAGGCCTTAATACACCGGCACTCCTGCTTTTCAGTTTTAGAATGACGGAAGCCGTCGCTGATTTTTCATCCTCTACAAACAGAGAGCCCTCAGGCAATGCAAGATGTACCTGCGCCCATTCTACATAGTCTAAATGTCTGATTGTTTTTGCAAGTTCACCCTGAATCGCCCTGCGATAATTCACGCGTTGCACAAAATCTGATGTACCGAAGCCAACCTTGTCCAACAACTCATACCCTGATTCTTCTCTTGGCAATCCTTTACCCGCAAGTTTAAGCCTCATTTCATGTACTTTTTCACTGGGGACTGCTATCGCAGACCCGTTCCCCCGTATTTGAAAAGGAACATTGTCTTCTTTAAGCAAATCGACAATTTCACCGCTTTCTTTCGGCCCCAACTCTCCATACAGAAGTGCAAAATCAGGCTTCCTAGCCCACTGCGTCACTCCAATAATTCCGCCTATGAACCCCATTGTCATCATGATCATAATAAATTTGTGCGATAAGCTGATTCCATTCCAGATATTGCCGATCTGCCCCATCACATTCTTCAAATCGAGGTTCATTCTTTTTTATCTCCATTTTTAATTGTTTAACAATATTTAGCTTTGTTATAAAAAAGATGTAGCAATTATAGTACCAAGAAGGTTTATCAAGCTATTCGGTGAAAATTAGTCTTAACGCCTTGTGGGCATAAATACTACAAATTCACGATAATTGATAACATTATTCATAGCTTAATCCCATGCGCACAGAAGTTGATAATTTCAATAAAATACTATTCACTGTATATTTTTTTAACATGTTTTTTAGTGACGGGTGTCGGGTGACGGGAAAAAACGTCACCCGTCACTTGTCACACGGCACCTTTATTCACCTAGCACCGTGCTACGGATTCTGTTTTGTGTGGATTACAAAGAATTTGCCCGCGCAATTCTTTGACAAGAAATGGAATTTTTCCAATGGAGAGGAAGTTGGTAGTGCCGGAGTATTTACCAGGAATGCCCTGTCTACTATTTATAAGTACAGACAGGTTTGAAACCTGTCTCTACATCTGCATGCGCATTACTTCTTTATAAGTTTCAACGAGTTTGTTGCGTGCCTCCATCATAAATTTGAAACTGACTTCTGCCTTCGCCATAGCAATCATTACTTCATGAACATTTTCAACCTTTCCCGTCGCGAAATTTTCAATACTCGCATTAGCTTTTGTTTGAAGATCGTTGATTTCATTAATAAAGCCGCCTAAAGTATTTTTAAATGAGGAATTTTGTTCCTCTCCTTCAACAGAATTAATAAGCCCATTGTTTACCGGAATATTCCCGTTGTTATGAATAGGCGAAATAGCCATAAATTAATCTCCTATCATTTTCCAAGAATTGACAGCGCTTTATTGTTCATATCTTTTGACGAGTTTATTACTGCAAGGTTCGCTTCATACGCCCTGGACGCCGTTACCATATCCACCATCTCCATCATAACACTCACATTCGGCATATTCACAAAACCCTTTGCGTCTGCTTTGGGATGGCCAGGAATGTATACTTTATTAAAAGGTTCTGTGCTTTTTACTATTTGTTGAACCTTAACGCCACCCAATCTCTCCACACCTTTGATATCACTGTTTTTCATCGTTTTATTGAGTAATGATGAAAACTCCACTTGTTCTCTACGATACGGACCACCCTCCGGCGTCTCTGTGGCATTAGCATTGGCAATATTATTGGCAATTACATTCATGCGCACCCGTTCAGCAGAAAGTCCGGAACCACTTATATCGAATACTGAAAACATATTGTCTATACCCATATATCACTCCTTTAACCTCGAGAACTCTCTATTGCCGATTTTATATCTTCAAACTTTTTTGACAGTAATTGTGTGTAAATGTTATATGAAAGAGTATTCTTTACCAATGACGAAACTTCTTTATCCATATCCACATTATTACCATCGTTTCGTACGGTTTCACTCGTATCTTCCTTTGAAATCACAATTTTGGGTTGTAAAGCGTCAAATTTATTCACAGAGCTTTCGTTAAGAGCTTTCTCAAGCTGGTCCGCAAAACTCACGTCCATCTTCTTATAACCCGGGGTATTTACGTTGGCAATGTTATTTGCAATAACTTTGTGTTTTACTGATGAAACATCCAACATCTTTTCTAATAAAGTAGCGCTTTTGTCTATACCAATATTCATGGTTTCTCTCCTTTTATACTTCGACGCAAAATAAATGCCATTTACTCTACAGAATCGCTGCGCCTCTAATTATCCTGCCTAAGTGCTTCAACTACAGCTTCTTTCTGTCGTTTGTAAAACAATTGCATTTCACAACCAGGTAAAATATTCATTCCGCGCAGGAAACAATTTCCCTTTCCAAAACAGGTTTCGACTCTGCATTGTATTTATGGAGTTTATTTCTCAACGTTCTTGTGGTAATTTTAAGCAATTCTGCAGCCTTAGTTTTATTTCCACCCATTTTTTCCAGTGTGCTGTATATTAAGTCCCTTTCCACATCCTCAATAGCTTTTCCTGCGGTTAATGTGCTTTTAGACCGTTCCGCATCCTGATGCGTAAAAAGGCAGTTAAATTGCTCTAATTGCAGCACCTCATGTGATTCCATGACCACTGCTCTTTGTATAATATTTTTTAATTCTCTTATATTTCCCGGCCAATTATACTGACACAAATAGTCCATAGCTTCTTTGTCTATGGATTTCACAACGGCATTATTTTCAAGGCTATATTTTCTGAGATAATAATCCACGAGTAGCGGTATGTCATCTCGTCTTTCTCTCAAAGACGGCAAATAAATTGGCACAACATTCAGGCGATAAAAAAGGTCTTCACGAAATGTGCCTTTTGAGATTTCATTCATTAGATTCCTATTCGTCGTAGCTACAATCCGCACATCAATTTTTATCGTCTTTTCACCTCCTACCCGCTCAATCTCCTCTTCTTCAAGAACCCTTAACAATTTGGCTTGTATATTAGGAGATATTTCACTGATCTCATCAAGCAGCAGCGTCCCCTCATTCGCTAATTCGAAGCGTCCTGTATGCTTTGAAATGGCTCCGGTATAAGCCCCCCGTTCGTGTCCAAACAGCTCGCTTTCCAGGAGAGTTTCAGCCAAAGCTGCGCAATTGACACGAATAAAAGGGTTCTCGCAGCGAGGACTATGAACGTGGATAGCACGCGCAATGAGTTCCTTCCCCGTGCCGCTTTCTCCTTGAATCAAAACACTTGCCTTACTCTGGGCAATTTTCTTAATCTGTTCGTATATTACGGACATCTTGGAATTTCGGCTAAACACGGGATTTAATTTTTCATCAATATTTGAATTAGATCTCCAATATCTGTTCTCCGTAATTAACTTTTGCCGTTCATTCACCCTTGAAATCAAGAGTTCTATCTGATCTGGTGAAAATGGTTTTATAATATAATCATATGCCCCTTTTTTCATTGCCTCTACCGCGGTCTCTATCGTTCCATGAGCCGTCATAAGGATTACAACCGTTTCAGGAGAAATGCTTTTTATCTTTTCCAGAACCTCCATGCCGCACATTCCGGGCATTTTCATATCAAGAAAGATTACATCACAAGGTTCCTTGCTTATCCTGGCTATTGCCTGTTGACCGTTGCTTGCAGATATAACTTCATACCCGCCCCTCATTAGTGTTTCGCAAAGATATTCTCGTCCTAATGAATCGTCATCTACTACCATTATCTTTTCAACACTCATTTTATTCCCCTGATGAATAGAATTTTAAAATACGCATAAAAACATTTCTTTCAGCAATACGCATCATGATAAAAATTGCGGTATCAATGCTTCATTTTGTGAATACCTATCGTCAAAAGAATCAGTATCGTAAATATTATTTTTTGGCAAGTTAATAGTAAAAGTGGTGCCGCTGCCTTCCACACTCTCTACAAATATTTTGCCGTTATGCGCCTCAATGACCTTGTTCACGATTGCCAATCCCAAACCAGTCCCTTCTTGTTTTGTCGTAAAAAACGGATCAAAGATTTTGTTAACAAGTTCCTTTTTGATGCCAACCCCGGTATCCTTTATTCCGACTTGTATATCTTCATTATGGTAATCATCTCCCAGTATACGCGTAAACACGGTCAAATCACCCCCACACGTCATGGACTGAATCGCATTTAAGCACAAGTTTAAAAAAACCTGTTGTAATTTTTCCGGATCACACCTTACAATATCATTATCTAAATTATATTCTTTTTGAATGCGAATATTGTTAATACCTTTTTGTCTTATATCCTCAGCCACAAAGAAAAGGGTCTTATCCAATATCTCTGAAATACTATTGTCTTTTGACTTCAATTTGAGAGGCCTGGCAAATACCAGTAATTCAGTCACCGTCTTATTTAAATTTTTTGTGCCTTGTATAATATTTTTTACTAGCTTCTTTCTTGGATCCGAATCTTCGAAGTCACGGGCAAGTAATGCGGAAAACCCTTCTATTCCGTTCAAAGGATTACGAATTTCATGAGCAATACATGCTGCCATAGCGCCAATGGCGGCTAATTTATCCGCATTTCTCAGACGCATCTCCAATTCTCTAATTTCGGACAGGTCTCTAAACACCTCTACCGCTCCTATGGTATTTTCATTAGCATCTCTAATTAAAGACACACTGCTTTCTATCCATTTTAACACCCCTCGAATCGTTTCTATCTTTCTCTCTACATCTATACAATTTTTTCTTTTTTCAAGCGCCAGGAGCAATAACGGTGCACTGCCATCGCTATTTTTAAAAATGGCCTCAATCTTCTTTCCCATTACATACGATGCGTCTAATCCTAATATTTTTTCTGCCGCCTTGTTAATGGTAGATATTTCACCTTTTAAATTCACCGCTATAACGCCACTGTGAATACTGCTCAAAAGGTTGTTTGAATACTTTGTAAGGCTATCCAACTCCTGTACCTTGTCCTTCAAACAGGCATTTGTGTATGCCATTTCCTTATCAATTTCTTTAACCCTGTTTTGAAGGTGATTATAAGATTCTTCCAGTCGCAGGGTATACTCGTTAAATAAATGAAAGGCAGAGGCAAGTTCTGTCCCCCAGTTTTTTTTAAATTCACTGATAGTTGTATTTTCCATCATTTCATCTCATTCTTTTCATTTACTTGGATATATGGTTGTTTGATGCTGTAAGTAATTGATTGTTGACTAGGGTATTCTTTTCGGACCAGGCCTTCCACCAACCAATATCTTCCATATACCATTTTGCCTGGTCTGTCAAATCGCTCTCAGGAAACTGGTTGACAAACCGTTGATATTCGCCAAGAGCAATGTCGTACTTTTTCATATTTCTATAGCAGTTTGCAACCTGGTATTGGGCCCAAATATATTGATCCGAAGAGGTATTGTTTGGAGTGAACAATTTATACATCTGGAGTGCGTTATCATACTCACATAGTTTATAATAGCATTCTGCGACATCCAGTTGACTCACATTCCTAAGTATCATATCCAACCGCTGATTTTTGGCATTTTTTGCATCCAACTCCGATTTTTTATTATTTTTCATTATGTATAGTTGCGCAGTTGAACTTCCTTCCCTCACACTTGCGTCTTTTAATGAACCGCTCCTGGATATTTCTGCTGACGTGCCGATTTTTGCCTGCATATTACCCGATTGTAAAGGATCGTTCTCTTGAGCAGCAGGTAACGATTCGGTTATTCTAGTCATATCTCCATCTTTGTTTTTGGCGCCATCTGGCTCCATAAGCACATTGTTTCCTATTTTTCTATATTGATTTTCCAATCCCTGTAGCTTCTCCCTTTCGGTTTTGAGAAGGGTTAATAAACTTTCCACACCATCTTCTTTTTTAAAACCCGGTGGCAATTCCTCAGTTTTTTGATTATTTGAATTAGAAATCGTCTCTTCTGTTTTGGATACAACAGGTCTTAACAACGGTCTTTCAATATCACCACTTATTCTTGCATCCACTTTTTGGGATGCTGTAGGCAAGTAATTTGTTTTATCAGAAGCAATTTTTTCGTCATTACCGAAAAGGCAAGGCATACACCCTAAAACAATTCCAACAAATAAGAGTCCTTTTTTCACTACCATATAACACCTTAACAATAATTTATGATGTTAAAATAAGCACTACGAATTAAGAGGGAAGCAAACAAAATGCCACACTATTATCAGGATATATCTGAATAGATACGTGCAGAAGAAACTAATGCAGATACTCAAATGTTATCTTGTGGAAGACAAATAGGTTAACACCAAAATAATAATTGATATGAAAAGATGCTTTTATAACCTACTGTTCGGTATGTCTCGTGTGAAATAATTAATCAGGACATGCATAAACAACAAAATTATCGACATCACATTGCATTGTCAGTTGAAAATTAGAACAAAGGAAAAACCAGAAACTTCTTGAAATGTATCTTTAAAGGATGTGTATTATTCAGGCAGGTGAATTTTAACCTTTTTACAAAGGTTGTGTATTACCGGTTGTCTCATCCAGGAGGGCATCTGTAGGTAACAGCGATTTTGGGGCGACTTCGTCTTTGTCCAAACCCACGAGATATGCCTTTATTGCCTGTTCTAACTTCCCCATGGATTTGTAACAATCGCCGATACGTTTAAATGCATATTGCCTTATTTTTTCTTCGTCATTGGTCTTTAATAACTCAAGATAGCTTTTTATTGCTTCTTCATATTTTTTATCATGATAGAGAGCATCCGTCTTCCCTATCATACCTTCGACCATAAGTTCACTCGTGGGGTACTGCTTTACAAAATTATCAAAAGCATGATACGCTAAATTATAATCACCTCTGTCAAAATAACAATTCCCAATATCCAATGCCATTTTAGTGGCATAATCACTGTCCGGGTATGCTTGCATTCCATCGCGAAATGTCTGTATTGCCGAATCTGACATATTCATCGCGCTTAAACTTTTTCCCATAAAGTACATTCCATAGGGAACCTTACTGTTCTTTGAATAGGTATCTATCGCTCTTCTAAATATTTGAAACGCTGCCAGATAATTGTCTTGTTTGTAGAAACAATCGCCCAGCAAGAAACTGGCGTTTTCCATAAGTTCTCCTTCTCCTGGTTCGCTCACCAGGAGATTCCCCAAAACGCTGCCAGCATCCTGGTATTCATTCAATAAATACAAGCAATTACCAATTTGATACTCGGTCTCAAATCTCATTTGACCAGAATCGCATTTCTCTCTTGCTTGCAAAAAAGATTGTAGTGCGCCTCTATAATTGCCCATTTTTACGTGGGTCTTTGCCATATTGAATTGGGATCTACAAGCTGTATCTTCCTTAGGATATTCACGAATAACCCTTTCATAGACGTCTATTGCTTTGTGGTAAAGACCTTGTTCAACGAAGGAATCTCCTATTGACAAAAGGGCGTCATCAACGAGAGAATCTTTTGGATAACTATACATGAATTGGAAATAGACTCGTCTGGCATTTTCGTGATCCTTCAGGCTGTCATAGCACCGGCCTGTTTTGAACAATGCTTCTTTTATTAATTGAGGTTCTTTATATTTTCCCAATACGATTTTATATTCCTGCAATGCAAGAAAATTAAAGCCGAGATCATAATAATAATTTCCCAACTCTAAATATGCCTTTGCAACCCTG
>DBJWYX010000083.1:6710-9763 GCA_052360825.1 Candidatus Wunengus sp. YC64 | reverse complement strand
CGAACGTGTATTTCTTTTTATACAGGAGAAAGACTTCAAAGGGGTTTCTCAATTGCTTGAAGTGCCAATATTTGTCCTCGAAAAAGATTCTGTAGGCCATCGGGATATCCTTTTTGTTTCAAACAAGGACATGTAATAAACTTTAGCCCATAAATTTATCGTGCGATTTAAAAATAAGGAAATGGAAATAAAATTGCAAAATCACCCGGAAAAACTGACGAAAAAGGATATTCCTTTTCTCATAGGCTTATTTTCGATTGGTCTTTTTTTATTCCTGTTTTATACCTGGGCAATGCCTCTCATCGACCCTGACGAGCCTCGTTACGCATCCACAGCGTGTGATATGGTACTGAACGGCAACTGGATTATTCCGCATTTTAACGGCGTCCCGCGTATCAACAAGCCGCCGCTCTTTTACTGGACTATTGCCATTTCCTATAAATTATTTGGGATAAACGAATTCAGCGCACGATTGCCCTCCGCCCTGGCAGCCACAGGCACGGTATTAATTACCTATCTATGGGGGAAAAGACTTGAAGACCGCAAAAACGGATTCTGGGCAGGCATGGTATTGATGGCCAGTCCGCTGTTCTTTCTCATCTCCCGATTCTGTATCACCGATATGCTGCTGACTTTTTTTGTCTGCTCCAGCCTTTACCTTTTCTTTATCGAATACATGGAATTCAACAATAGGTGTGAGGGAGGGTTTGAAACCCGCCCCTACAGAAGGTTGTTTCTTTACTTTCTCCTGGGTATGGTCTTCCTGGTGAAAGGTCCTGTAGGCATCTTGCTGTTTATCCTGATTACCCTATGTTTTCTCTTATGGATACGTGACATTCGATATATCAGGAGGCTTTGGTATCTACCAGGATTTCTGCTGTTCCTGGGAATCATTTGCGCGTGGGGTATCCCCTTCTGGCTGTCTCTGGGCACAAAACAAATCACTTCTTTGCTTTCGCAAGAGATGTCAGGGCGCTTTGTCAGCGGGTATGCACATCCAGAGCCATTTTACTATTATCTACCCGTATTTATCATTGGATTTTTCCCCTGGTCGTTGTTTGTATTTATTACTTTTATACATGCCATTAAGCAAAGGGAAAGTATGCCTGCAACAGAAAAAAAACAGGTGTATTTTTTTTGCTCCTGGCTCATTCTAACCTTAGTCTTTTTTTCCATGTCTCATTCGAAATTAATGACCTACGTCCTTCCCCTTTCTCCTTCCGTTGCCTTGCTGACTGTTTCGCTTTCCCGATGGGACAAGGAAGGTACCTTGGGAAAAAGATACCTGTGGGCATTATGGCCGGCGTTATCCGTTTCCGTAATGCTCCCTATTGCGCTAGTCTTTACCATGCACAAATGGGTACCAGCCAAGCACGGTTTATCCACAATCCATATTGCAATTCCCATTATTATTCTTTTGATTGGGACGTTGATAGCATTATTCACTTTCGTTAGCAGCAAACGTTTTTTTCAATTAAAAAAGGTTTTTTGTTTTACCAATTGTATATTTCTTGTTATCACTATAACCTATTCGGCAAAATATCTGGGGACTTTCCGGTCTACAAAGGATATCGTGAAAAAATGCCTTTCAGACAAAGGAGAGAATTATATACTCTTCAGTTATGCCAGAACTGTGCCGAGTCTCGTGTTTTATAGCGGTAAAAATATACTGCAAATAGAAGACTATACTCGATGGAAAACGATCATTCCCGATCCAGAAACATCCGCCTATGTCGTTATGAGTTTAAATGATTATCACAAAAAACAGGATTGGATTCAAAAAAGGAAACTCCATGCCGTATGCCAGAATAACGCCCATGTTATATTAAAGAGAGAAAATGAATGACCATTTCAAATCCTTAAAATAATTCTTCGTTAAACCAAAACAACCCTTTGCGCGCTTTTTGCGACCAAAGGCCCTGAAAAGTTTATGAATAAACCATTTCTCATATCTTTTATTCTGTTCTTCGCAGGTCAATTATTTTTCACACCATTACAAAACGCTTATACTCAATCTTCAGAAAATACTCCTGAACAGACAGCCGCAGCAACTGTCAATTTAAACCAAGTTAATGATGTTTACACAACCTACAAAGACGTTTTTGGACAGTTTGGCGATAATGCAGAACGACTCTACCAGCAATACGGTACCTTCGCCCTGGAATTTCTGAAAGAGTACAAAATTGAGGGTCTTACACTCCTGGAAAAACACGGTAGAGAACTGGCGAACCTGCATCCACTCCTGGATTATCGGGACATCTTTCATTTATACAGTAACCCAGATAATAACATAAACAATCTCAACATATTCTCACCTGAAACTCTTTCGCAATTTTACAAAACCTTCGGAGATGAAGGGATCAAATATATTGCCAATAGCCCCGAAAATTTTTTCCTTATCAATGAAGATAAAGACAAAGGCAGGGAGTTAATAAACCTTGCCAATGAAAAAGGTGACATTGTCTTTCCCCTTGCACGCAAACACGGAATTGCCTTTGCAAGGCTTTACGACAAAGACGTATTGAACATCGTCATTAAATTCCAGGAGGACGGGCTTCTGGCCGTTAAGGAATTTGGTGAAAAGGCAAAGATTTTATTCAACCTCTTCATCGACGACGATACCTTTTACCACGTAATCAAGACATACGGACACAAACAAACCATTCCCATCATTTACCTGTTTTATGACAACGAGGATTTTAACAGTCAGGTCTATGACTATTTGAAGAAAACAAAGGTTTACGAATGGGTCTCTAGCTGGTGGTATGGTACAGATGCCTCAGCGCCAGACACACAAAACGATGCCTCTGTAAGACGCGAAAATGCCAGGAGAGCGGTCAATCTTATTTTCGAATTGGGAAATGATTTTCTTGATAGATTTGAAATCCTCGATATCAATAATGTTAAGGAAGAATCCGTTACCACAATTACCAACAAATTAAGGAACTTCTTTATTTCTGATGTCGAGAAGGTCAGTCGCAAAAGGATTCGACAGGAAGACATTACATTTCAGGACAAGTTGTTTGCCGGACTGGATATTCTTGGATTTGTTC
>DBJWYX010000083.1:0-6700 GCA_052360825.1 Candidatus Wunengus sp. YC64 | reverse complement strand
TTTGCCAAGACAACGAAGGGATTTAAAGGCCTCATCAATCTGACGGACGACCTCGTTAAAACATACGGGGATGACGTCGTTCAGTTTGTGGCAAAATATGGGGATGACGGCATCAAAGCGCTGAAGGCAACTGACGGCAAAATCCTCAAAATCTCACAGCAATATGGGGATGATGCTGTCCGATATGTCTCTAAATACGGTGCGGATGCGGGGACTGCAATTGAAAAATACGGCAACGACGTCCTATCCCTGGCACGTCAATACGGCGATGATGTTGTCAAATACACTGCACTCTACGGCGATGACGGCCTTCGGATCATTCAGAAACATGGTAAGGACGTTGTTCTTTTGAGTTCAGTTTATGGGGATAATGTTATTAAAATGGTCGCACTCCATGGCGATGATGTTATATCGTATGTATCTAAGTATGGCTCAAGCGGCATTAAAGTCATTGAAAAATATGGAGACGACGTTATCAAACTGGCAAAAAGGCATGGAGATGACGTCATTAAGTATGTCGGTATGTACGGTGATGATGGGCTCAAGCTTGCCAGAAAAGGGAAGATCGGCCTATTCGTAATGCGCTTTATGCCACCAAAAATATTTGCAAAATGTGCGAAGTTTGCAAAATACGGCCTGTTTGCATCCATTTTTCTCATCATCGCAACGCATCCCATCGCATTCTTATCCGGCCTTATAAATGCGCTTGCCTGGCTATTTGGCGCCAACCCTATAATCATAGCCATCATTCTCGGCCTCGTAGCCGCCTTCTTCATCATACGATTTCTGAGAAAATTTAAATGGTTTTTTATGCCATTTTTGGTATGTTTTAGAATACTGAAAAGGTTTTTATAGCCGGTTATGAACTCGAAGAATAGTTTCTGACAGAATTTTGAAAACCACATGAATACCTTATCTTCCGATACACACCCCGAAATCGAACGGCTTCATATCGAACTGATTCGCAAGGCATCCATTTTCAGACGATTGCAGATGGTCACCTCACTGGTCAAGACCACACGGCAGCTATCCTGGCAGGGTATTTGTGAACGTTACCCGCATGATACTGAAGAAACACGCATAGAACGATTCCTCACTCTTTTATATAACGATAACGTTCTGGCGCGTAAGGTTGCGTCTTTACTTGCGCAGAGAAGGAAAGCAGCTATGAAACCTTCATCATCTACGGTCACAAAGGGGATGAAATCTCCCCTTTGGCTGTCATTCCGAGCGGAGCGAGGAATCTTCAAGATTTCTCCCTTTGGTCGAAATGACGATTACAGGTAAAAATACCTGACATAATCGAGATTACCCATAAGGTAAGATATGCTTTTAAAAATCGGTATTGCCTAACATAATGATTAAAACTTTCAATGTCCAATCACGTTACAAAAATCTTCCATAAAATATGGGGTGGTTTTGCGATACCGCACAAACCCATCCGTTTTAGATGGATTGATTTTCTGCTGGTTTTAGGCATTGCCGGTCTCTTCTACGGCCTGGTATCCGTAGAGAGAGAGTGGACAGGTGTTTGGCAACCAACTGTCGAAATCGAACTCAACCCGTGGTTATTGCCAAAATATACCTTCTTTTCCATGATACGCGGTATCATTGCATACGGCCTGTCCCTGACGTTTACCCTTGTCTACGGCTATTGGGCTGCCAAAGACAAGATTGCCGAAAAGGTACTGGTACCACTCCTGGACATCCTTCAGAGTGTCCCAGTTCTCGGATTCATGCCGGGGCTGGTACTAATACTGGTAGGTTTATTCCCACACTCGAATATCGGCTTAGAGCTTGCCGCAATCATAATGATTTTTACCGGACAGGTATGGAATATGACGTTCAGTTTCTATCACTCCCTCTGTACCGTACCCGCAGACATGCGTCAGGTGGCAAGTATATTTCAATTCAATTGGTGGCAGACATTGAACTGGATTGAAGTTCCCCATGCCGCTATCGGGCTTATCTGGAATAGTATGATGTCCATGGCGGGCGGCTGGTTTTTCCTGATGATCAGCGAGGCGTTTGTGCTGGGTCATCACGATTTCCGTCTTCCCGGTGTGGGTTCTTACATGAGCGTGGCGGTCAATCATGGCAATTACCCAGCCATGGTGTATGCCGTCATCTCAATGGTCGTTATGGTTGTGTTTCTGGATTTGTTTTTATGGAGACCCGTTGTTGTCTGGTCACAAAAATTCAAGCAGGAAGAAACAGGGGCTTCGTTTGTCACATCCTCTTTTTTCCTGAATTGGTTAAGAAAGGCGGGATTACTGCAGTATATTGAAGGGGTCTTTGATTATTTTATTACTGCCGGAATCAGTTATCTTTTCTCAAAAAAGAACGCTCGTAGGGAAGAATTCAGGAGAATACGACTCCCCTTCCATATTTTTGTATGGATGATGTATGCCGCCTTTATAGGTCTTTTTGGGTTTGGATGCTGGAGACTCAGCCACCTGCTTCAAGTATTATCCTTATCGAGTTGGACTCATATCTCATGGTATGGCTGTCTAACCCTATTGAGAATTCTAGCGGCCGTTGCCATTGGAACACTGTGGGCGCTGCCGGCGGGATTAATGATCGGGCTTTCTCCAAGACTCTCACGCATATTTCAACCGGTAATTCAAATTGTAGCTTCCTTTCCAGCGCCTATGCTGTTTATTCCGATTATTATTTTCTTACAAATTATCGGTGTCGGTCTTGGTTTTGGAAGTATCGCCCTTATGTTGCTGGGAACGCAGTGGTACATCCTCTTCAATGTAATTGCAGGCGCCACGTCAATACCCGCCGATTTACGGGAATCGTCCAGGGTTTTTGGTATGAGCCGCTGGCAACGATTGAAAAACCTGTATGTCCCGGCAGTTTTCCCTTTTTTAGTAACGGGCTGGGTTACGGCTACAGGCGGGGCGTGGAACGCAAGTATTGTTGCAGAATATGTCGTTTATCGAGGACAGACACTTACAGCCCGCGGACTCGGCGCCATGATCAGCCAATCAGCAGAAAAAGCTGATTTTGCACTGTTGACGGGCGCTGTGTTAACGATGTCCGCTATTGTCGTAATCTTCAATCGTGTTGTGTGGCGAAGTCTTTATAACATCGCCGAAAAAAGGTATGCCATCGAATAAAGGAATTTTTTATTTATCTCCAATTCCACGAAGAGCACTATGCCTGAACCGAATATAAAAAACAATTCGCTATTATGTGAACTGAAAGATATCCATCACCGCTTTGTATTGCCCAATGGAAATCAAGTAACGGTGTTAACGGATGTGAACCTGTCGGTTTTTCGTGAAGAGGTAGTTGCATTGCTGGGTCCTTCCGGGTGTGGAAAATCAACGCTCCTAAGGATACTGGCGGGATTAATTCACCCGACAACAGGACAAGTTCTTTATCACGGTATGCCTCTGAAAGGGGTTAATCCTGGGATCAGCATTGTTTTTCAAAGTTTTGCCCTGTATCCCTGGATGACCGTACTTGAAAATGTGGAGATAGTCCTAAAAGCAAAAGGGTCACCCCGTGATGATGTCAAACGGCTTTCGGATAAATCCATTCGCCTTGTGGGACTTGCAGGTTATGAAGAAGCTTATCCCAGAGAATTATCCGGCGGCATGAAACAGCGTGTGGGTATCGCACGCGCCCTGGTCGTGGAACCTGAAATCCTTTGTATGGACGAACCTTTTTCGCAAGTCGATGCACTAACTGCCGAAACTCTGCGTTCAGAGGTGCTGGATATCTGGTCTTGCGCGGAAAGAAACCCCACCACAGTCTTTATGGTCAGCCATGATATTAAGGAAGTCGTCTCTATGGCAGACCGTATTGTAATCATGGGTAACAACCCTGGCAGTATTCGGAGTATTCTTCAAAACACCCTTAGTCGCCCTCGCAATTCCCGAACTCTGGAATTTCTCAGTCTCGTGGATCGTATCCATCACATTATTACAAGCGCCATTATTCCTGATGAAGAGATACCCATAACCGCCGCAAAAGTTCCTTCAGAAGTCCTATTAGAACCATTGCCCGAAGTATCTGTGAATGAGATTATTGGATTGCTGGAGTTCCTCGATGTCCATCAGGGAGAGGAAGATATCTTTCATCTGGCTATTGAAATCCACAAGGAATTTGGACATTTGATCAACATTACAAAAGCAGCAGAATTGCTGGATTTTGTCGATACTCCGAAGCAAAGGATACTGCTCACTGAACTGGGAAGAAGATTTGTGGAATCTGATACTGAAAGTAGAAAACGTTTCTGGAAAGAACAGTTGTACAAGTTAACCATTTACCGGCACATCCTTGATATGCTCAAAAGAACTCCAAAAGGAAGGCTCGACCGTAACAATATAGAGGAAGAGCTTGTCTTGCACCTACCACAGGAAAACCCGTTAAAGATGTTTAACATCCTTACCAGTTGGGCCCGTTACGGCGAGCTCTTTGCCTACAGCGAAGACACAGGATACATCACTTTTGAGTAGAATTACACGGCAAATTATGATAATTTAATTCGTCCTGTGTTTAATTCACAAAGAGTTAATGTAAGGTGAAACTATTTCTGTTGTATAGGGAATTCTCACCTGTAATTGTCATTTCGACCGAAGGGAGAAATCCTGAAGATTCCTCGTTCCGCTCGGAATGACAACGAAGGGGGAGATTTTATCCCCCTTTTCTGAGGGGGATTCGCTTGTATTTTGCACACACAAATTATCTTATCGTAAAGATATTATGGTATTACAAATTATATTATTCCTTGCCGGTCTTACAGGACTCTATTTTGGCGCCGAATGGCTCGTAAAAGGGGCTTCCAGGTTCGCCAGTGCTTTCAATATTAAACCAGTCGTTATAGGACTCACGATCGTAGCATTTGGCACCTCGACACCTGAACTTGTTACCAGTGTTATTGCCAGTATCAAACACTCAAGCGATATTGCAATGGGAAATGTCATTGGAAGCAACATTGCCAATATTGGTCTCATATTGGGGCTCTCGTCCATCGTTCAACCCCTGAAAATTGACATGAAACTTATTTATCGCGAAATGCCGATTATGGTGGGTATTTCCATGCTTTTATACTTTATGGGATGGAATGGCACTCTGAGCCGCCTGGAAGGGGGCATTCTTCTTGTCGGGATTCTGGCTTACACCTGTTATGTATATCGGGTAGCCTTGAAGGAATCCAGGACAATTGAACAGGAATATGAGGAATTTGAGGAGTTTGCAGCAGCACGGGATAAAAGCATCTTTAAGGATATACTTTTTATTGTAATTGGTCTTGTGGCGCTTGTCGGAGGCGCACACCTGCTGGTTCATTCGGCCATATATTTCGCAAGGGTCATAGGAATCAGTGAGCTTGTTATAGGGCTTACCGTTATTGCCGTGGGCACCTCCATTCCTGAGCTTGCGACTTCAATGGTTGCTGCCATCCGTAAGGAATCTGATATCAGCGTGGGTAATGTGCTTGGCAGCAATATCTTTAACATCCTCGCCGTTCTTGGAATTGCAGCAATAATCCAACCCTTGCGAGTTAATAGCGCTTCTCTCTGTGTCGATATGCCCGTCATGCTCTTTTTCAGCATATTCCTCATCCCCATAATCACCTGGAAATTCGTCCTTACCCGTGGGCAAGGAGTGCTCTTGTTGATCTGGTACGGTGCCTATGTATTCTGGTTATTCAAATAATTTTATTATCTGTAGACGTCAATCTCAAATTTAAACGGGGATTGCAGCCCACCCACTATTACCTCATTTTTTTGCTTATTAAGAAGCATAGGAGTAGTATCACCACTGATCCTATTCCCATTCACAATGGTGCCCAAAGTACTCCCACGATCTGTTACATACACGTTATTATTAACGAGGTTAATCAAAAAATGATTACGGGAAACATTGTAGGGTGAATCGTCTTCGAGGTAAAGATCATTCGAAGATAAGATATCGGTGGCATGATGGCTCCTGCGACCGATTTTGAAGGGAAATTTATTAATCGTCACTATTTTATTATCAAGGTCATCCTTTGCCAACCCGGATATGCCCGAAAACGTAACCCTGGTAACTGATTTTCCTTCGGATGACAGAGAAGATATACCTGATGGCTCTTGTTCCTTTTGTGGCGCAGTCCTGGTTGTTACAGCCTGATCTCTGTAATGCAGCATCTCATTCATAGTCCTCAAACGCTCAAACAATGCCTTGAAGAAGGGAATTAATGAAGCCGGATCTTTTAAAAATAATTCATTAAACATCTCGTGATTTATAGCCTTCATGCGCACCTCTTCCAATGCTGTAGCCGTTGCGCTACGGGGCTTATCCTCGATTAGTCCCATTTCACCAAATATATCACCGTCTTTTAAAATGGCTAACACTACTTTTTGTTTCCCTTCGCCTTTTGAAATTTCAACCTGTCCGGTCTTGATAATATAGGCGTTGTCACTCACGTCGCCTTCTTTAAATATCGCTTCCCCTTTCTTACAGACCAGTTCTATTTCCATTTTTCTCCACCTTTCTGTATTACCTCCAAACCTGCCAAGGCAACCTGCTCTGGCTTTATCTGTGTCATACATCGATGATCTTTCGGACATACCTTGAAATGACATGCAAGACAATCGACATCAGCCCGAATTACCTGCCCTATCTCTGATGGAGACTCAGTATATCGGGGATCATTTGGTCCCATCAGTGTCACCACAGGTCTTTTAAAGGCAACGGCAAT
>DBJWYX010000082.1:0-9778 GCA_052360825.1 Candidatus Wunengus sp. YC64 | reverse complement strand
TCACACTTCTCTATGCAGGGCATAAAGCCAAAATTTGTTGCATAGATCTCACCATAAACTTTAAATAGTTTTTCCTTATCCATATTTTTCAGTTAAAAAAATTATTATATAATTTATCTGAAATTATTTAAACAACTGTTTTTGATACCAGCATTTCTTTTATCTTCATAAGCCTGCTGATGTTTGAGCGTTCCAGTTCGTCCAATTTAGTTTTTATAAATTTTATGGATTCCTGTAACTGCGGAATCAGCACATATTCCAGGGCATTCACCCTCCTGCGTGTCTTTTCAATCTCCTTTGCCAGCAGACGAATGGACTGTTCTAATTCAGCAACTTTCACCATGTGAGGAAAAAATTCTTTCAGTTGTCCAATTGCATCGTCAAGGTCAACGGGTGTATCTACCAGACTGTACGAATTATTTTCCTTTACTGATACATCGAATACAGGCGCTTTAATGTTCAAGATACTTCTCTCAGAAACCTTTATTTCCAATTCTCCTTTCGATTGCTCTAAGGCAGTAGAAACTATGTCGGAAGAAGAGGTAATCCGGGCAAGCACAAACATCTTCATACAATTGGTTAAACCCGCATCAGCCTTCTGACGTGCCTCTTTGTATGCTTTTATCAAGGACAAAAACTCCCTCATGAGACCTTCGTTTTTGTCTTTCAGGAGTTTATGCCCACGCACAGCAGTCGAGAGCCTGCGGCGCAGTTTAAAAAACTCCATTCTGGTGGCATTGATTTGTATTTTCATCGTTTCGTTATTTTTATTTTGGACACAGATGAACACGGATTATCAGGATAAAAGTAAGAATAAGATTATTGTCTGTGTATATCTGTGAAAATCTGCGTCCTGATTCATTAAATATACGCTTCTAGCGTTAATGGTTTGTAATATCTTTCAACATAGACCGGTTTGATCCTTTTCAATTCGGTCTTCGGCAAAAACCCTAAAATCTTCCATCCAAGGTCAAGGGTCTCCTCAATTGTCCTGTTTTCTTCCTCGCCCTGTGAAAGGAACATCTTCTCAAAAAGTTCTGAAAATTTAATGTATTGCACGTCCGTTGGCGTCAGCGCTGATTCTCCCAGCACAACCGCCAGTTCCTTGACGTTCTTTCCCCTGGCATACGCCGCATAAAGTTGATTTACGACGTCAGCGTGGTCTTCACGCGTCTTGTCCTTGCCAATCCCCTTGTCTTTAAGCCGTGAAAGCGACGGCAATACATCGATGGGTGGATAGATAGTTTGCGTATGAAGTAAACGACTGAGTATAAGCTGGCCTTCTGTAATATAGCCTGTAAGATCGGGAATAGGATGCGTCTTGTCGTCCTCTGGCATTGTAAGTATTGGTATCTGCGTAATCGAACCTCTTTTGCCTTTTATACGGCCGGCGCGTTCATAGAGGGTAGCCAGGTCGGTATACAAATAACCCGGATAACCGCGACGTGCGGGCACCTCTTTCCTGGCGGCAGAGATTTCACGAAGCGCCTCGCAATAGTTCGTCATATCCGTGAGTATGACCAGGATGTGAGCGTCTTCTTCGTAAGCAAGATACTCGGCCACGGTCAGCGCCATCCGAGGCACCGCAATACGCTCTATGGTTGGATCATCAGCTAGATTAATAAAGAGCACCGCCCGTTCGATAGCTCCTGTTTTCTTGAAATCCGTTATAAAATAATTCGCCTCTTCGAAGGTAACCCCCATGGCCGCAAAGACCACGGCAAATTTTTCATCGGATTGAAGCACCCTTGCCTGTCGCGCTATTTGCGCAGCGATCTTCGCATGCGGAAGTCCTGCGCCTGAAAAAACAGGAAGCTTTTGTCCCCGCACGAGTGAGTTCATCCCGTCAATGGAAGAAATGCCCGTCTGGATAAATTCCTTCGGATAATCACGGGCGCAGGGATTAATAGGATTCCCGTTGATGTTCAAATATTTTACCGGAATGACAGGTGTGCCGCCATCAATCGGTTTTCCAGCCCCGTTAAATATCCTTCCAATAATATCCGGCGATACGCCGATCTCCATCCCCTTACCCAGGAATTTTATCTTAACATTATCCCTGGCGATTCCGCGTGTCCCCTCGAATACCTGGACGAGCGCCCTGTGGTCTGCAATTTCCAGCACCCTTCCGCTCCGCACCTCGCCGCTGGATAGTTTTATCTCGGCAAGTTCACCGTAAGTGACACCTTCCACCTCCTGCAACAGGATGAGAGGGCCAATGATATCCCGGATGTTCAAATATTCTTTAAGCAATCTTTACCTCATTATGTAATAATAATTCACCACGGATTTTCATGGAATTACACAGAATTTTAAGATCTCTCGTCTCGCGTTCTCTCGTTCCCAAGCTCCTGCTTGGGAACGCAATTGTCATAAAAGCTCCTGCTTTTCATCAAATCTCAATTAAATCAATCTCAATACAACCATCACCCGCAAAATAATTTCTCGCACTTGAATACACCCAATGCTCCGCTTGCTCCACAAAACCCCTTTTAATTGGATTATGATGAATATATTCAACTTTTTGTCGAAATACCTCTTCTTCCGTTATCATCTGAGGGTGAAAACCTTCTTGCCATACCTGATACTCACTGTCTTTCTTATATTTCTTTTTGTAATATTCAAATTGATTTAACAGCCACTTTCGCCCATCGATTTTTGCAGTCTTAATTATTTCTCGTGCTGTATAGCTTTTAAAGTCTCTTATTATTTGAGACAATTTATCAGATGAAGCAATAAGGTGAACATGGTTATCCATTACTACATAGGCAAACAATTTTAAACTTTTGCTCTGTCTGCAATAGCTTAACGATTGGACGATGATGTCAAAATATTCTCTCTTTGTAAAAACCGGTATCCACTCAATTATGGTAGATGTTATGAAATATACACCGCAATTATTTATTATCTGATAACGTGACCTCATTTTTTTACTCAAAGCAAAGCTTTTAGTACACCTTCGTTCCCAAGCAGGAGCTTGGGAACGAGGATGTGTCCTGTGCCTACAATGTTATGAACTTCCATTGCAGCACAAATAATTGCATGAGTTCTTGGGTCTTTTTTCATAAACATATTTTGTGTCAATAGATTCCATAGATGATTCGTTTTCTTATCTGTATCATCTGTGCAATCTGTGGTTTCAAATGTTTTTCTCATCGTTTTGAAGCAATGCCTCCAACTCAACCATCATCTTTGCTTCCAGCTTATCAAACTCACCAAAATTCTCCTCTGGAATAAAACGCATCTGGGCAATGTCTGATAGAGACGAAATAGATAGAATCACTGAAAGCTCGACATTCGATTGCAACAACTCATTTGCCTTATCGTAAAACCTGATGATTACGGCTAACATTAGGAACTGCTTCTTCAAGGAGGTATACGTATCGCGAAGGTCATAAGCATTTTGATACAGGAAGTCTTCGCGAATCATTCTTGCCACCTCCATGAGCATCCGGTCTTTCGCGGAAAGGGAATCAATTCCTACTAATCGCACCAACTCTTCCAGTTCTGCTTCCTTTTGCAGTATCCCCATCGCCTTAACACGACATGCCTTCCAATCCTTATGGATATTGGCAATGGCATACGCATCCACAACGTCCAAATACAGGGAATAGCTGGTCAACCAATTAATGGCGGGAAATTGCCGTTGAGATGCCAGCCTGTCATCAAGCCCCCAGAATGCATTCACCACCCGCAGGGTAGATTGGGTTACGGGTTCTGAAAAATCACCGCCAGGTGGCGAGACCGCCCCAATCACGCTCAAACTCCCCTCCCGTTCTTCAGAACCGAGACAAATAACATTTCCAGCCCTCTCATAAAAGCTGGCAAGCCTCGAACTCAGGTATGTTGGGAATCCCTCTTCACCGGGCATCTCTTCTAATCTGCCAGACATCTCACGCATGGCTTCACCCCAGCGTGACGTGGAGTCGGCCATAAGCGCCACGCTGTATCCCATATCACGGTAATACTCGGCAATGGTAATCCCCGTAAAAATCGATGCCTCACGTGCCGCAACAGGCATGTTTGAGGTGTTGGCAATCAGTACCGTTCGTTCCATAAGTGGTTCGCCTGTCTTTGGGTCTTTTAAAACAGGAAAATCGATTAACACCTCCGTCATCTCATTCCCGCGTTCACCACAGCCCACATACACGATAATATCTGCATCCGCCCAGCGGGACAGTTGGTGTTGAATCACCGTCTTCCCGCTTCCAAAAGGTCCAGGTATACAGGCGACACCACCCTTTGTAATGGGGAAAAACGTATCAATAACCCGTTGACCCGTGACAAGAGGAACAGTCGTCTGCCGTTTTTTCTTTACCTTGAGGGGATTTCTTACTGGCCGTTTTTGAAGCATGATCAATTCTTTTGTGCCTGTAACGGTCTCAACCCTTGCAATGACATCCTCAATCGTTCCGTCCTTTTCTTCAATCGAAGATACCTTTCCTTTTATTTCAAGTGGCACCATGATATTGTGCCGTAGGAGCTTCGATTCCTGTATATATCCAATCACATCGCCGGGAACAACCTCGTCACCAACATTTTTTAAAGGATAAAAATGCCATTTCTTCGTTCTATCCAAAGACGGATGTTCAATGCCTCTCACAATATAATCACCGTGTAACCGATTAATGACATCCAGGGGTCTCTGAATGCCGTCATAAATAGCGCCAATAAGCCCGGGTCCTAATTCCACGTTAAATGCACTATAGGTTGGATATACAGGTTCGCCCGGCCCAAGACCTTCAGTCTCTTCATAAACCTGGATGAAGTATTCATCGCCCCGTATTTCTACCACCTCGCCAAAGAGCTTGTAACGTCCGACACGCACCATGTCATATATCCGCGTCCCGCCTAACCCCCTCGCTACGACGAGTGGGCCAGAAACCTTGATAATTGTTCCGTTATTAGTCATTTCATAAATTCACAAAAATATCAAATTGGGACACAGATTACGCCGTCACAGCCTTTAATTATTCTTGGATTCGAATTCTATGAACCTCTACCACAAACAACTTCCCTTTGTAATGACTCATACTGGTATAGGAACACAAATAATCTTTCAACCTTGCAATAAGCTGTGGAATGACTTCTGGATGATTTTTTACTTGCAGGGAAATAATACCTTTAAAGTTTGCAGGAGGATAACTTACTATATCTGCAAAATCTCCATTTAATGAAATCAATATAGAATCAAGTTCTTGTGCTTTTGAGATTACAATTTGATCGGCTGAATCTGTAGAAATATAATCTCTTAATCGAAATATTTCGTTACCTGCATCTTGAAGTGTTTTGATTATAAAATTGGATATGCAATGGTCCGCAAAGAATCTTAAAGCCATTAAACCGTGACCTCAAATTCAGATAATTGACGGGCGTAATCCAAACAGGCAGCAATTTGTTCTTTTGTAACATCGGGAAATTCTCTTATGATTTCTTCAGAGGTTTTGCCTGCAGCTAAATATCCAAGGATAAGGCTAACAGGAATTCTGGTTTCCTTAATCCGTGGCTTGCCCCGTAGAACATTAGGTGTGCTTACAATATGATTTCTCCAATCCATTTTCATATTCCTCCAGAATAAATTTAAACTCATGAATATCCCATACAACTTCTATTTTACAAAAGCTATTTTCTTTTTTGGTTATAGGCATTTATTTGAATTATGAAGGTCTGGCCCTATCCTCTATCCTCGACTCAAACTTTTAGATTGATTTTGTCAGATGAACGGCTTTAATGCTGCGTTTTCTGATAGTACTTGTTCAGGCCTGGATAAATTTTGTTTCCCAACTTTGATAACTTTCTTCTAAATTATTCTGTGTATATCCGCGTGTATGCTCCACGAAAAGGAAGAACTCCAGACTGCGAAATAAGGCACATTGAGTCATTCGTTGCGCAAGATTGGAGATAGTACCTAGTTTTTTCTCAAAAGGAGAACATGAACCGTGCATAAGATTTGATCTCCATTCATAAACCTTGCTTGCATCCTTTTTGCACCTCCCGAAGTCTTCTTCACTTCCATCAAAATTTAATAATGCAGTGCGTCTAGTTACAACTGGTGTCAAGTCCTTTTCTTTCTTTGTTACAGTTAACCTCTCCAACGCTGCAGCATATTTGATAATTTGTGCCGACGTCATTTGTTCAGTCACTGCTTGGCCGTACCAGTTCAAAGCATCGAGAAAACGCTGACACAAATGAGAAGAACCTTCAGTTTTCAAGTATGAGTTCAAGGCCGATCCCGCCGCTTCCAAATAGAAAGCATAATTGTCGATAATAGTCTGAAACCAGTTATCACCGCTTGGTACGTGCTCTATCTTTTGGCTTATAGCTATGAACAAATTACCATCTGCATCACGCGTTAAGTGAGCAGTATCGGTTATCATGCCACGTGAATGGCCTTGTCTAAGTCTGTTACCGTAGAATGCACCAAAAAACAGCCTCAAGACGTTCAGCGCCGCCTCAACTGTAACCTGAGCACGTTCGTGTGAGACTTTTTCATCGCAGGGTGGAATCGTGACCGATGCAACCCATTTATAGCCCTTGAAATATTCAAGAAGTTTATCGACCATCATATCCGCATGCTTTGCAGAATCCTCAAGAGTTGGAATTTTATTCACAGCCATCTTTCCTTTTTCGACCGCTTTTTTGGCATGTTCTATGCTTGCATTACGTAAATGATGTCTTTTCTTTTCGAAATCATTTCGATGGTCATTAAGAAAATTTTCAATGGTTATAAAGTGGACTGGACCTATCTGAAACCGATCGGGTTGGTTTTCAAACACAATTACACAGGGAATATAATGAGTCAGAGATTTCTGCATCTTTTTTATTTTCTTCATGGCCGCTGCAAGCATCTTGCTCACAGACCTTTCATCTACTTCTTTTTGCTCTTTTAGAAAGACTCTGACAAATTCTTCTCGGATTGACCTTGTAAATGCTTGGAGATCAAAGTCGTCTCGTTGTTTTTCGGCGGATAAGCATCTTTTGGCTAACTCATAGAATCGGTTATATGCTTCCCTACCACAAATAAGAGATACACCTCTACCGTCCGGATGAGGAACACAGCAGAGGAAATCTCGACGATGATCCTCCGAGAGGTCTTTCAATTCTGACCACGGCATGGATGTAAAACGAAAGATTTCTTGAAGTATAAAGTTAACGTCGTTGATATTCTGTGTTGTTTTGTTCATTCGCTGTATTTTAGTATAGAGATCCGTTCTGTTCCAAGCATTTAATGTTCTTAATAAGCCATGTACCATTATTATTACTTTGCCAAAATGTCCATTCCCACGGCGCGTCCGATTTCTTTGCTGAGTTCAGCCATGCTGGTTTGCCGGCGTCCTTGCTGTGTGGGAATAATGGTAATCGCCTTGTCTGTTTTGTTCCTCAATTCCGTAATTGTATCAAGGCACTGTTCTGCCATGTTTTCTGTAATTAATATAATTGCCACCGAAGGATTTTGGGCTGTTTTCCTGAGAACTGAAACGGTATCTGCTGTCGTTTTCACAGGTTCAATTTCGACCCCTATGCTTTGATAGGGCAGGATATCATTCTTTTCACCAATGATGACAATTTTAAGCATAGGTCTTTCGCAATCGCTCTCTTAATAGATTACTTTCTACCCTGTGCACCTTTCCACCCAGCAGAAGTTTTAGGTTAAATACTTCTGCTGTAAGGCCACACAGATACCCGAATACCCTTTCCGGGCCGAAGGGGGTATACTTCACTGGACGGAGCATGTCCAATAAATAATTATCGGTTGCCATTTCGTATCGAAAGGATATTTTTGGAAATAAATTTGAGGATAATAGTTGCGTGATATTTTCATTCTCTGGCAGGTGTTGTCCGAAAAGCCCCACAAATTGATTTCCGTGTACAACATGTAGGGGCAATTCATGAATTGCCCCTACAGATGATTTATAGGCAAAAAGTTTTTTGACATCATCTTCCAGAATCTCACGCAATTTCTTTTCCGATGTCCATACCTTGTTTATAACAAGTTTGCGAAATAAGTGATTCTGTTCGAATCCTTCCAGAAAGTATTGATCAAAGAGTTGCATATCGAGCTTTAAAGAGATTGCGCGCCGTATTACCGCAAGACCTTTCATAAGTTGGAAAATCTTCAAATATCTTTTGATAATCTCAACCTCTATTTTCTTGCAATAGTCTTCAATGTATCGCAAATAAGCGCCATCAAATATCAAATCGATAATAAATGGCAACGATTCTTTTTTTACCATAACTTCCCCCCCTCCTTGCGAAGGGGAAATATGAGGGGTAATTTGATTATGGCTATGCTGTAGTATGACCTTCTTGACAAATAAAACTGATTCCCTGAATATCTCTGGTAAAGAAGTTGCCTTATCTTGCCAGACATCATCCCATTCATCCCTGCTCATAGTTCCTCGATAAAATTTATCCACGCTTGCGCCAAGTATCTTAGACTTTATAAACCTTTTCAGATTATAGACGTCATTCCTTAATAAGAAAAAGTCGCAGACAGCGCTGTCGGGAGATAAAGACCGTATCTCATCTAATCGGTTGTAGTAATATTCATCGAGCAATTTCTCAAATTCGTACAAATGCTTTGCATGGGTAAAGTAGGCCTTCAAGGGGGTATTATTCAAGTTTGCCAGCACGTCTTTAAAATCATCGGCGGATAGCAGTCTTTCAAAGAAGTTTGAACTGAGCAGACTGCACTCCAGGATATTGACACGCCCTGATACATAACACCAATCATAATGGCGTACACTGTTCCCCATATCGGATGAATTTCTCTTTTGGACGCAGATGAACGCAGATTTACAGGATATTAAAATTCGTAAGGGCACAGAGCACCGCGCCCCTACCGTGTATATCTGCGGAAATCAGCGTCCTAACTAAATATTTAATTCAAAGTCCTGTATCGGATAATTGCAACATGTCGTTTAACTTTGGGATTAACGCAGTGCGAAGATTTTCGACAACGGTATCCAGGGAATAATCAATCTCATAATTCCGAGTCTTCAGGATAAAACCACCTTTCACGTCAACTGCATTCTTACTCAGGCAAACCTTTGCCTTTCTGCTCTTATTAATGTCATCGACAAAGGCATTGGTTATTCTTTTTAAATCCCTTGTGTTAAGGGACAACTCCCCTTCCAGATGATCAGGTATATTTGCCAACCATTTCCCCATCAAAGTCAAATAATCGTTATCGGGAAGCGATTGGATTCGACAGATTGCGCGTTCCATGACGCCATCAATTACCCTATTTTTAACCTCCAGTAATTCCATTTTACAATCACTTTTGAATCCGCCCAAAAACCTTTTCATATCCTCCATAAGGTGCTTTTCATCGGTCTGTAATATTTCCTGGTATTTCTTCTCTAAGGTACGCTTTGCCGATTCAGTCTCATTACGAAACTGTTCCTCAGCCATTTTGATGAGTTGCGCAGCCTCTTTTTTGGCGTTTTCTATAATGTAATTTCTGATCCGTTCTATGGACATATGGCAATATCTTTAATGTTCAGAAATTTTCAATCTTTTATGATTCCCCTCTAAAAAGAGGGGATAAAGGGGTGTGTAAGTTTTTCGCAACACACCCCCAGCCCCTCTTTCTAGAGGGGAGCTTATAAGTCGCTGCTGAAGGCAGCCTAATTTAAAACAGGTATTTGTCAAAAACCGGGTAAGGCTTGTGTTGGAGGAGTAAATGACAACCCCCCTTCTTTGGTCAGCCACGTAATCAGCAAGATGGAAATCAATAAGGCAATAACGGCATAGGTTTCAACAAGCGCAGGAATCA
>DBJWYX010000081.1:0-9789 GCA_052360825.1 Candidatus Wunengus sp. YC64 | reverse complement strand
TTCCCAGGATGATAAGTAATCTGCAATTGTTTGGGCCATGTACTCTTCCCATAAATTCTGAACGTCGTTATATTTTTCTAAATCGGCCGTACGGTCCACCATGTGCTCCCGAATAGCCCTCTCCAGATAAGCCCGGTGGAAATTATCGGTTGTATCAATTTCAGGCAATTGTTTTTTCTCTTCCTCACTTAACCCTTTCAGTCCGTTTTTACTTACCATTTTTACCACTGCCTTTGGGGCGTTCAAGGCGATCACCGGGATTTTCTTTTCGCGTGCAAAATCCAGGATGTCTTTATACAAATCATAATCATATCCCCATTCTGAATTCCAGCGTGTCTCTTCCAGAAATTTATTCTCGTCTATTTCACCGGCAATCCACTGGTCCAAAAAAGGTTGATATGGCCTTGTGAACATCTCCATGCCAATGGCAATGTTGTTCCCGAATTTCTCATAATACGTCTTGAGTATCTTTAGTTGTACCTGGTGAGCAGCCTTATTGGCGTGGGTTTCGCCGACATAGAGGACGCTGGCACAATTAAAAAAATGGGTCAGGTCAGAGAACTGTACCTTTTGGCCTGTCGGGACATGGATAATATCGTCAATGGCTACCTGTGATGGAAAATTTGTTAATCTGTTTGGTTCCGAATCTGAAAAGGCATTCATTGGTAATAAAAGGGAAAGTGTCAAAAGAAATAAAATGGCCTTGCCAAAGTTCTTCAGCCAAAGATGTTTGGCAAGACTCTTCATCACCCTGAAGGTTGTAAATCCTATGGGAACCGGTTTTGGCAAAATGAAATCGGGTATTTTTGCGGAAGATAAAGATTCTCCCAAGATTGTTATATTATTCAAATTTTGCTCTCCTATGTTATGGGCCTTAGCTGTTTTCAAAAGAGGCGATTGGGAAGGCTGTGCGTTAATAACCTCCGCTATGACCCGGTCAATAGCTATACAATCAACGCCTCCAAAAATTAAGGAAACCTGTTTCGGTATTCCCCCTGAGGGTCCGTGTTTTTCCATAGCCATAATGGCATCCACAATGGTAAACGTGGGTTTAACGGCGTGATAATTGGCCAGCAGCATCTCTGTGTACCATTCAATATCGTCTCTTGATTGAAAATGTCGCCATGCCTTCCTCTTGCCGCTGACGCATCCATACATATTCTTCACTCCGGCGGTATATAACAGTTGTCCATGAGCCTTGAGTTTTGGGATGTTTATGATGGCGTCAACATCCAGCGCCCTGCCGGAGACCGTGAGGGTAAATGGTTTTGCTCCACACTGTGTTTTCACCCGGCGTGGTGAGTCGAGTTCAATGATCTCGATACCATGCTCTTCGGCAAAACAGTCAATACCCGCGCGGCCGGCAATCTTCGATATAGCGCCAAAGGCCGGGCTGTCGCCAATAATCGGTGTTGCGCCCATTTCCAGTACCTTTTTGGCTATTGCCTCGATAACCGTTGGATGGGTAATGGTGCAATCTTCAGGAGCGCTTTCCCGAATGAAGTTCGGCTTTAAGAGTACCTTTGTTCCCTTTTTTATGATATTTTGAATACCACCAAAAAAGTCAAAGGTCTGGCCGATAGCTGTAATGACTTTATCCCTATCGTAGCTATCACAGCGGACGACGGAGACACTTGTTTTCTGTGTCATAAATATTATTTGTCATTGTGAGTGGCAGCGAAACAATCTTTCGCTGGTTCACCGTTTTTTTGCTGGTTCAATCGTCCTCGATTGAACCTAAACATTTGGCATTTGCATGGCCGGTACTTGTTTAAAACCCATAGCCCGATGCAAAATAGCTGGTTCAATCTGCAAGATTGAACCAGCTTTTACAATGAAGTTTAGTTGTCATTCTGAGCAACAAAGCGAAGAATCTGTTATTCCAAATGATCGAGACCATTTGCTTCACTCAGGGTGACAGGTGGAAAGTTAATTCTTTTGATGATTACACAACCAAACTTCACGTAGTCATATAATTATGTAGAATTTAATTCTAAATAATATACTATTTTTTGGTCATTAATCAAATACTCATTTTGTTAAAATAAAAAAGGCCAACCGCAGGGATTTACTCTCTGCTATCGGCCTTTATGTGCATTCAACTAATTTACCGCACTATGGTTAAGCATCTGTAACTATTACAACCAATTGTCTAACCCTTTTTTATACCCCTTTTATCGGCTTCTTTGAGCTTGAGATTAAGGAACTCCCGTTTCTTTTTTATTGTTGCCGGTTGAACAAAATAATAGTTAAAGAGGGCTTCTAACACATCGAGGTTCCAGTCTGCCTCGCCTGGTTCGACGTCCACAATCTCGCCAGTCCTTTCGCTCTTGATGGGATGTGCCGTGTAGTTGCCGATTTTTCGAACGGCATCGATAGCCTCCACTATGTATGGCGGTAAACTTCCGCTCTCTATTACTTCCTGGATTTCGTTGGTGAGATTGCTTTGCTTAATATGCGCCTCCTCTCGTAACAGATGCTGCAGGCAGCGACGACTTAATGCTGCGCTCGCCTTTGGACTATCAGAAATTACGATACAGGCCTCTCTGTAAACCTCGGCGAATTCTTCAGGCACTTCCTTTGGGAGCGGTACACGGCTTGAAGTTCTCGGATAAATCAAGCGCTCACCTTTGACGGACTCCAGCATGGATCGGCCTCCGATACTCCCAATTTTGCCATTCACCAAAACGAGCACCACTCGCTCACAGGATGGACACTTCCTGCTAACAACACCCCAATTGCCATCTGCGTCGTTACCAACGGGTATTACCTCGTAAAAATCGTGAAATGATTCCAGGCAGTGCGGACATTTCATGGTTGAGTATTCCTCATAATTTACAGAAAGTCAATCATACGCATCGTCAAATAAGTATAAAAGAACATACAACGGTATGAAAGTAAAAAATAATCAATTTGAAACCCTTTAAAATACTGATAAAATATTGAAGATTATATATGCAAAACACACCTCACTTAAAAGCGTTTTGAATATGACGATCGTATTCAATAAAGATATCTGTCATGACCTTTCTAAGGCCACCGAAAAGGAATGGTTGGAGACCAATGGGATCGGTGGTTATGCCTCTTCTACGATAACCGGAGCAAATACAAGACGCTATCACGGACTGCTTATGGCCGCTACAAGGCCGCCGCTTGGGAGAACCCTATTGCTCTCCAAACTGGAAGAATTTCTGTGCATCGATGGCAAGGAGTATCCTCTGTCTACAAACATCTATCCGAATATAATCTATCCGGAAGGGTATAAAAATCTTGTTCAATTCAGTTTAAATCCATTTCCCACCTTTGAATATTCCGTTAACGGGATAGACGTTAAAAAAATAGTGTTTATGGTGTATGGCGAAAATACTACGGTAACATTGTATCAGGTGAATTGTAGGGGCGAACGGTCGTTCGCCCTTGCGTTGAAGGTAAGGGTCATGGTTGCATTTCGGGACTATCACTGGCTTACCCATGAAAATCCAGCTTTTAAGACCGATTATAAAATTCTTCCTAACGGAGGGATATGTTTACAGCCATATGAAGGGTTTACACCCATGTACCTTTTTCATAATGCAGAGGCGATGGATAAAAATTCGTTTTGGTATAAGAATATGGAATATCCGAAGGAGAATGAACGTGGTCTGGAATTCCACGAAGACCACTTCAGTCCATTTGCCCTGCACTTCGACTTGAATAAAAGGAAGGATTGTCATATCGTTGCCTCTACAAATGAATTCAACAAATTAGATGTATTTGAGTTATTGGAGAAAGAAACCGCACTGCGCGAGAAAGAAAACAGAGGTTTGAAGTTAGAGGCAAGCGATTCCAGCCTCCAGGCTCCGACCTCCACTCTCGTACCACTGCAGGTGGAAAGAAAAAAAATCACCCAATTACATAAATCCTCCATGCTGGTTCAGGCTTGCAGCCTGAACCAAAATGTTTTGGTTCAATCTCCAAGATTCAACCGGCAAAATGACGGGAGGGAGTTGGGGGGAGGGGGGGATAAACAGTTACGATTATGTGAAACCCTATTGTCAGTTTCAGACAGTTTTATCGTAAAACGAGAAAGTGATAAAAAGAGCATTATTGCAGGCTACCACTGGTTTGGGGACTGGGGACGGGATACCATGATTTCATTACCGGGACTTACCCTCGTCCAGGGCAGGTTCGAAGACGCGCGGGAAATATTGCTTTCTTTTGCACAATACGTGAGCAAGGGAATGATACCCAACCGATTCCCCGATTACGGCGAAACGCCTGAATACAATACCGTTGATGCATCGCTGTGGTATATCCAGGCAGTGTACCAATATCTCCGCTTTGCAAAGGATTTGGTGGCTATTCGGAAAGATTTATACTGTGTATTACAAGAAATTGTTGAGTATTATCAGAAGGGGACGCGATTTAACATCCATATGGATTCTGATGGGTTAATTTATGCCGGCGTTGCTGGCGTGCAATTGACGTGGATGGATGCGAAGGTGGGCGACTGGGTGGTAACGCCGCGCATAGGAAAGGCTGTGGAAATTAATGCGTTATGGTATAATGCCTTAAAAATCATGTCATTTCTTGCACGCGAAATGGATTTAAGCAATGAGAGCAAAGACTATAATAATTTAGCGCAAAAAGTAAGCAAGTCATTTAATGATGCATTTTGGTTTGATGAGGGGCAGTATCTTTATGATTATATTGATGGCGAAACGAGGAGTAAGGCCATTCGCCCAAATCAGGTGCTTGCCGTGAGTTTGCCGTATTCAATGCTGTCAAAAAAGAGGCAGAGAAACGTTGTTGAGATAGTAAAGGAACACTTGTTGACTCCATACGGTCTGAGAAGCCTTTCACCGAAGGATAAAGACTACATTGGTCGATATTGCGGGAATGTTTGCGAGAGAGACAGGGCGTATCATCAGGGAACGGTGTGGGCATGGTTGATAGGCCCATATATTTCGGCCTATGCAAAGGCTTACGCTGGTAATAAGGATGCCTTGAAATATATCAAAGGACTTTTTGTGCCGTTTTATGAACACCTGTTTGATGCCGGATTGGGGACGGTTTCTGAGATATTTGATGGAGACCCGCCCCATACGCCGCGCGGGTGCATCTCACAGGCCTGGAGTGTGGCAGAGATTCTTCGGACTTATTTTGAGCATGTATATGGGTTTGAAAATGAAAAATAAATATAAATATCTCATCGGCAACGAATGGCGGGAAAGTACAGATGTGCTGGAGGTAAGGAATCCTTATAATAATGAGGTTGTAAGCGCTACCTTTTTTGCAACGGAAAAGGATGTGAATTATGCCATCCAGGCTGCCGTTCACGCCTTCGATGAAACCAGAAAACTGCCCAGTTATAAAAGGGCTGAAATCCTCGGTAATATCGGGGATGGGATTCAGAAGAGAAGCGAGGAATTTGCCCGGACGATTGCACTGGAGGCAGGGAAACCCATTATTGATGCACGGGCTGAGGTTGAAAGGGCGATTGGGATATTTCAGATAGCGGCGGAAGAATCCAAGAGGATGTTGGGCGAATACATTCCCTTAGACATTTCTGAGCGTTCAAAGAATAGAACAGCGATTAATAAGAGATTTCCTATCGGTCCGATATTAGGCATTTCACCCTTCAATTTTCCGTTGAATCTTGTAGTTCATAAGGTAGCCCCAGCCATTGCATCGGGAAACCCGATTATCATCAAGCCGGCATCTAAGACTCCTTTAATTGCCCTATTGCTTGGTGAAGTTATTTCTGAATCAGGCTGGCCAGCAGGAGGGTTTAGTGTATTCCCGTGTGCGTCGAATCTGGCAGAGCGGATGGTTGCTGATGAGCGCATCAAGATGTTTACCTTTACCGGCAGCGCGGCGGTGGGATGGCGGCTCAAGCAGGTTGCTGGCAAAAAAAGGGTAACCCTGGAATTAGGCGGAAATGCGGGCGCTATTGTTGATAGTAGTGACAATCTGGATTATGCCGTGAAACGGTGCATTGCCAGCGCATTTGCATTTAGCGGGCAGGTATGTATATCCCTCCAAAGACTGTTTGTTAATAAAAAGATATATGATGACTTTGTGCCAAAATTTCTCGACGAAGTAAAAACGTTAAAAATGGGCGACCCTCTCAGTGAAGAAACGAGACTTGGGCCGATGATAGACGAACAGTCTGCTCAACGGATAGAATCATGGGTCAATGAAGCAGTGAAGGAGGGTGCAGTCCTGGCATATGGGGGAGGACGCAGGGGTACGCTCTATGAACCGACAATACTGACGAAAACAACGCCGCAGATGAAGGTCAATACGAATGAATTATTCGCACCGGCAGTAACAGTTTCCAGACACGATACCTTCGAAGAGGCTGTAAAGCGGATAAATGATTCTGTATATGGATTACAGGCAAGCGTGTTTACCAACAACATAAGGCATGTGTTTTATGCCTATGAGCATCTGGAGGTAGGGGGGGTGATTGTAAACGATGTGCCGTCGTTCCGTGCGGATAATATGCCATATGGTGGCGTCAAAGATTCAGGTGTTGGCCGTGAGGGCGTCCGCTATGCTATGGAAGAGATGACAGAACCTAAATTGTTGGTTTTGAATTTATCGTAGTAAGATTTATCACCGCTAAGACGCAAAGAGCGCAAAGAAACCAAGAGGCTAAGAACTTGAGAGGAAGGGAGGCTAAGCTTCACAACTTCCCGTCTTCCCGGTTTCTTTCCTTCTGATTTTTTCTCAGCGTTCTTTGCGCCTCTGCGGTGTGTTGAATTTTTTTGGAAGGAAAATATATGCCCAGAGACATACCGGTAGGAAATGGTTCGATGCTGGTCACCTTCGACCGTGAGTATCAGATCAGGGATGTTTATTATCCATACGTGGGGAAGGAGAATCACACTATAGGGCATCCCAGCAGGATGGGGGTTTGGGTCGACGGCCAGTTTAGCTGGATGGGCGGGGAATGGCAAAAGACGTTAAAATACAAGGAAGACACCTTGGTGACCGATGTGAAGGCAAGGAATGATCGCCTGAAAATTGAACTCCAGATGTATGACACGGTCGATTTTCACTTAAATATTTTTGTAAAGGAAATTGTCGTCAGGAATTTGGAGGGGAGGGATCGGGAAATACGACTGTTTTTCAATCACGATTTTCATATCTACGAGAATGAGATAGGGGACACGGCCTATTACGACCCGGATACGAGGGCAATTGTTCATTATAAATCCCAGCGGTATTTTCTGATTAATTGCTGCGATCCGACCAAATGCGGGGTAGACCATTTTGCTACTGGAATCAAGGAGTTACGCGGCGCGGAAGGAACATGGAGGGATGCTGAGGATGGGACGTTAAGTGGGAATCCCATCGCCCAGGGATCGGTCGATTCGACACTTGGTATTAATCTTCAGATAAAGGCACATGGTGAAAATACGGCCCACTATTGGATTGCTGCGGGGATGAATCACAGTGAAGTAGTGAAACTGAACAAAGTTATCTGGGAGAAAACACCCGAAGAGTTGATCAGACGTACTGAAAATTACTGGAAACTGTGGGTTAATAAGGAGGGCTTTAATTTCTACGACCTTCCTCAAAGTCTGGTATCGTTTTTTAAAAGAAGCTTGCTGATTATTCGAACGCAGATTGATAACAACGGCGCCATCATTGCAGCGAATGATTCAGATATTGTCCAAATGGGAAGAGACACCTATTCTTATATGTGGCCGCGTGATGGCGCACTGATCGCGTACGCCCTCATCAAATCAGGATACATGGATACAACGAAGCGATTTTTTCAATTTTGCGCTGACGTCATTTCTAAAGACGGCTATTTGCTCCACAAATATAATCCAGACAGGTCTGTTGCCAGTTCGTGGCATCCGTGGATGAAGGATGATAAAAAGAGTCTTCCCATCCAGGAAGATGGCATTGCGCTGGTCGTTTGGGCATTATGGAATCATTACGATGAGTTCAGGGATATCGAGTTTGTGAAGCCTTTGTACCGATGCTTGATCACCAATGCAGCGGAATTTATGGTTAAATTCAGAGATGAAGAAACCGGTTTGCCTTTAAATTCTTACGATTTGTGGGAAGAGCGGTACGGTGTTCATACTTTTACCGTATCGGCGGTTATTGCAGGGTTGCGTGCGGCTGGTAACTTTGCCTGCGCCTTTGGTGAACAGGAATACGGCAAAAAATATTATGAAATTGCGGAGAAAATGAAAGAAGCCTTAATAGCATATTTTTATCTTAAGGATGAAGGAAGATTTGCAAGGATGGGGAAAAGGACTGCAAAAGGGTATGAACTGGATATGACGGTGGATGCGAGTCTTTACGGGCTGGCGGCCTTTGGGACGTTCAGTCCTGAATCATCAATGGTAGCATCGACAATGAAAGCAGTGAAGGAAAAACTGTGGGTAAAGACGTCTGTAGGTGGAATTGCCAGATATACCAATGATTTGTATCATCGTGTCGTTAATGATACGGAGCGTGCGCCGGAAAACCCGTGGTTTATTTGTACAATGTGGCTGGCAGAGTATGACATCATGAAGGCAAAAAATTTGACCGAATTGAATAACGCCTTGCCGACCCTCGAATGGGTTGTGGACAGGGCGCTGGCATCTGGCGTCCTTGCAGAACAGATCGACCCTTACACCAATGCGCCGTTATCGGTATCGCCTTTGACCTGGAGCCATGCAGGCTTTGTGACTACACTGATACGGTACATGAAAAAGAGGGAGGAGATTTCAATATGCGATAAATGCGGTAACTCGATGTATTACATGCATCGACGTGTCCAAAAACCCTGCGGCACTTGATGTTTTCATACACTTTCTTGAATACCAGCATTTTGTAAAAATTACAAACTGAGTTTGTAATTTTTACAAATATTGTGGTATGAAAACACTTTATTCGCACCCAATTATTTTTAAAACCTACAGCAGTATCCCCTATTTTACTAGGGTTGGCTGCATGGCAATATTTCCCTCAGTGTCTACGGCAAATCTTTTGCTCTCTGTTTTACAAATTAAATTTGCACATGAAAAGTCACCGAGGTTTAGTTGTATGGGTATAAAAACCAAACGTAAGAAACGTCTTAGGAAAAAGCCGCGGGTAAGGTTGTTGTTCCTCATCATGCTGGGTTCTGCGATTATTGCATTTATATCAACACGATTTGCAGGATGTGCAGAGTATGCGTTTTTCCGTTACAATCCTCCCTATTATGAGCCAAGAGACCTTGAGAGATATGAGGAGATGAAAGAGGACGTGGAAAAAATGTTAGGAAAGTCGTTGGAGGGGGTAGACCTTGAAAAGGCGCAGAAATACATAAAATACAAGGACGTTGTGAAAACAGAGGATAAGCTGGGGCAGGAAAAACATAAACGGGAAGAAACCCTGAAAAATCTGGAAGAGGAAGAAAGGCACAAAACAATATGGGAAGAAAAGCAATAAGATCGAAGTTTTTACCCCTCTATTTCTCCCCTTTGCAAAGGGGAGAAATAGAGGTAGATTCGACTGCGGATATGCTGGTTATGATTTTTCCTTATTGTGAACCTGAGTGGTTAGGAAATTCTCAATTCCCATGTCTTTGATTTCTTGCAAGTATGCCTCCTGATCGTTGGCGTGATTTTCTTCGTCAAGCAGGATATGCTCGAGTAGCTCACGCGATCCGCCATCGCTCAGGTCAAAGCAGAGTTTAATAGCCTGTTGAAGCCTCTCAATTGCGGCTTTTTCTAATGCATAATCATTTTCCAGTTGCTCCTTTACGTTCTTCCCAATGTTGAGTTTATCTTTTTCCATTTTGGGAATTCCTTC
>DBJWYX010000080.1:0-9870 GCA_052360825.1 Candidatus Wunengus sp. YC64 | reverse complement strand
ACTATTTATCCAAAGTTGGAAGACGAGATAATAAGTAATATTTAAAAATAGTGATGAATGGCGGGTGCCGAGAGAAACGTCACCCGTCACCTGATACTCGCCACCCAGGCTCATTTTTTACTGTTTTAGGTTGCGACTGTGCTGCGCCAGGTATCGTTACCAATTCCTAGTTTCAAATTCGTGTGAACGATGAGATGTATCCTTTGTCATCCCATGCTCGATCAGCTTCCAGTAATCCTGCTCTCTTTCATAGGTAATCTTGTAAGAATAATCTATCATCCTCCACCGCCAGAAAAAGAAATGTGAAATCCCCGTCACAAATATATCAAGGCGACTGGCCTTCGGGTCTACATCTTCAAACATAGCCACGCAATGCTTTGTCGTTTTTGGGGCAAGTTCTCCCTTTGCAATAGCGGCGTACTGATACTTTTTGCCTTCTTTATGATCCACATCCAATTTTGCCACATGCTCCATGATTTCTGGATAATATGTATCGAGATGATTTTCCCCCGTATCGGTCATTAAAAACACTTCAATGGGAACTAATATTGGCTGGTCTATGGTATTCCCAAGATTGTAAAACCATATAATGTATCGGACTTCTCCGCCTGTACCTATGTTATGCACATAGGTTTTGGGCGCATTCCACGTAAAATCAAGCTGGGAGGCGTTGGAAACACGGACTATGCTTATTAAAAGTAATAGCAGTCCGAAAATGAATATCTTTATTTTCACCGAATCACTCCTTCTTTTTTATCATCTGAATTTGCCCTTTTTTTGCTTTCTTTGGCTCTACGACAATCAACCTTGTTGCCTTGTAAATATAATCACCCATCGGTGTATCGTCATTATTGGCTTCGATTCCCATTGCATAAAATCTTACCGGATTGGCCACAAAAAAGTCTGAAAAAGGCGCCTGCCATTTTACATGCCAGAATTTCTGCTGAGTCCCCTTTTTCGTATGTGTTGCAAACCGCCCACCGGCTTCTACCTGAGTATCCTCATCGTCACCCACATTAATGAAGTTACCTACCAGCCTGCTTCCATAATAACTATCCTGCGCCGCAATTTGAAATCCATGGAATTCAGAAGTCGCTTTCTCAAAAGATACCAGAATATCTACTATGTCTCCCGGTGCACACTTATCAAGCACAAATAACTTAAACTTTTCCTTGCCAGAATTAATGGGATACTGGTAATGACACCCTAGATTACCACAGGTATACAAACTGGGGGCAGCAAATAGTACGTTAAATTTATCAATCCCGGCGCCGAGACATGCCAGAGGCGCACCGTCCGAACGAGCAAATATTGAGTTGCAAAATATACCAGATACAAAAATGCCTAAAAATATTACAAAACAAATGCCCTTTAATCCAGCTTTTGCATAACAGTCCATCTCAACCTTAGTGAGTAAAGCCTTAAAACGGTATAGTAAAGCGCCTTTCATTTTTAATCCTTTTTACTTGATGATGTTGATTTAATCAGATACAGACCATAACTTACCGGCACACCAAAATTAGACCCTCGAAATCCAGGAAAGACACCATAATTAACCCCGATTACCTTTCCTTTATTATTAAAAATAGGGCCGCCGCTGCCACCTGCGGTGGTTTGAGCATCGTATACGATCCTATTTTGCAAAATATCGCTTAAATGCCCTTGCGTTGAAAGCGGCCTGATCAAACCCCAATTTGAAAGCTCCTGTACCAAAGGAACGAACGGCAGGTTAAATAGTTGTCTTACAATCTCAGGGTCTGTCTTTGCAAAAATAGCGCCCACCCCTGCCGGATATCCTAACAATATTATGGGTTCACCTACCACCGCACCGCGCCCTGTATAATCTAATTCTAGAGCAGGGATTTTTGCACCTCGCATATCTATGCGAAGCAGTGCAACATCCACCTCATCAGAAATTTTCTCTACCTTCAAAGGAAACGGTTCTTTAATACCGGGGAAAAACGCCCTGAATACCTCAAATCTCGGCTTTATCGTTGGTCCCAATTGGATATAAGGAGACGTTTCCATTTCCCACCATGGCTCAGCAATATGACGATTGGTCATGATTAAACCATCGGCGCTGACCAGGAAGCCTGTACCTGTATATTCATTGATACCCCGTTGCCCCTTGCCCATCATCATGAGAGGCTCACCGGTCTCTTCATCAAAAAAATAAAATGTCCCCTGTATCAGGCATATTCCGCCGCTATAGGTCTTAATAATATTTTCAGCAACGAACCTCTCTACCTCAAGGACTCGTACCGTTTCCACTGTCTTTGACAATCTTGCGTATTGAATATAAAAATATGATACCAAACTGCCGGAAATGATAAACAGAACAATGAAAATCCCAATCTTAAAAGTATGCGAGGATTGAGTAAATGCCTCCCACATAAGTTGCTTAAAAAAAGCCGTTGCCGTGTTAAGCCGTCCTCTTCGTGAAGAACGCGCTATACCCAACGAGTCTTCCAACATCTCTGACAAAGGTTTACATACATCAGCTTCATCCGTTTTAATTCGGAATCGCACCTTAGGGCCGCTGGCTCCAAACTCAATCAAATCCCCGTCTTTCAGTACGGTTTCATTAATTAATCTATTGTTTACCAGTGTTCCTTTTATACTTCCCTTATCGCGTAATATATAATCGCATTCACTGAGTTGTATTTCGGCATGTTGATTGGATGTATTTCCGTCGATATCCGGATCAAAACAAAGGTCATTTGAAGCGTCTGTTCCAATAGTTATCTTTTGGGACGCAAAAACTTCCGTATTGCCTCGATGGCTACCTGTTAAATGGACAAAGACGGCCTTCAATGGGTGTCTTCCTTATGTTTAGTTCCGGAATTTACAAAATACCTTCTCTACGATAACATGCGTCTTTCAGCACGGCTATAAAAGGCAGATTTCTATATTTGTTATTGTAGTCCAATCCATACCCGACAACAAAGTCATCACCAATGTCAAAACAGCAATATTCGGGTTGGATATTAAAGCGTCTTCTGCCCGATCTGTTTAAAAGAACGCAACTCTTGAGTGTCCTGGGCTTGTATTTTTTTATATCATCCAATACTCTTTTCAAGGTACTACCCGTGTCGGCAATATCATCGATCACCAACACATGTTTACCTTCTATATCGATCTTAAATTGACGATTGATTTTTGTTTCTGTCGCTGGGAAAGTAGACTCACCGTACGTTGCGGCATCGATAGTATCCAGCCTGATAGAAAAAGGAATCAAACGAATCAAATCAGCAAGAAACACAAGACTCCCATTAAGGACCGCAATAATTGTCCACTCTTTGCCCGTGTAATCACGAATCAATGTCTTCGATAGTTCAAGGAGTTTGTTACGTATCTGATCTTCGTTGATTACAATCTTCGCAATATCTTTTTCCACTTCCTCTGTCCTCCATTTAATTCATTCAGTTTTATTATTTCGATTTATGGGTACCACGGGCTTTAATTAGTTTCTTTGCACGAAAGGTTAGATACCAACTGATGCCTATCGCTATAGGCACAAAAATGGCTTTTGCGGTTGTTAATGAAACATTAATAACGTGACTAGCCTCCAAACTTTCAAAAACAAAGCCGAACAAATGAATGGTATAGTACGAAAGGACAATCACAGATAAACCTTCTACCGTATGCTGCATCATCATCTGTGTCTTTGTTGTTTCATCCATGCTCCGTTGAAGTTCCAGGCTTTGCTCCTGCAAAATGAGGTCAATTTTCGTGCGTAACATGGTAATCAAATCCGCCATTTCCCTTCGTATGCCGTCGATACGAATAAATAATCGCTGGTATTGATCGCCAAGAGTATCCGCCTTTTCCATAAAAAATCTGGAGAGCGTTGGATAATTAAACCCGCCATCGCCTTCCCCCCAATCCTTAAATATTCTTCGTATCACATCCCTTTTCAAGAGTGTGTCATTCATACGATGTCGTGATTCCTCCGCAATTCCAGAAATCTCACCGAAATTATTGCTTAATCCATGCAGCCACCCCTTTAACGCTTCCGGAAGAGATTTTGGCAAATTCATACTAATGATACGCATCTTGGATACAATGGTTGACTCTAAAATATCCAGTTTGTCCATTGCTAAAATATATCGTTGTTTTTCCACACTCAATAGTTGATAATTCGTCTCCAATGTGATAGTCTCTTCGACAATCTTGTCGAGCATCTGATCATCCGGCGATATAACAAATGTATCTTTCCCCGTTCCTTCCACCTCAAAACCTGCTGCAACTTTGTACTTGTCATAAACGTGGCTCATGTATCTTTGTCCGGGCAAAAGGAGTTGCAAGTCTTCTTTGGTGAAGGTCTCACCTGGCACAATCAGGTAACACTCAAAGAGTTTATTTTTATGTTCGGGGACGTCTATGCTCTGAAAAAATTTTTCTCCATTCGTTAATTTCCCGTTAACTGCCGTACAGATAATTTGATACGTGTATACTTCTTGATCCTGTCTCAGTTTTAGGGTAACCTTCGCATCGTTAATCACTTTACTTACACAAGCTGTATCTTCATTCCACTGAACATCCGTCGCCTGTGTATCCAGGCCACTTGTCATTCTCAGGAATCCCTCTCTGGCTTTATTTTTATCAATAATATCCTGCATAAAGCCAATTACTTTTATGCGAGTCTTAAGTGGGATTGCAGGCGCTCCAGCCGCTACTTCGGAAACTTCTTCTGCTACAGATACTGCTCTCTTTCCTCCCGTTTCGCTCCTCTCCCTTAAGTCAGGCACATATTGGGGCAAAGCGGGATCGCTTGCAACAAAACGATCCGATACAAATAATGAGCAATAACACCTCCCATTTTTTTCAACGTCCTGAAAACAATAGGAACACGGGCAAATAATATCGCAATCCAACTGATATTTTCCGGTAGCCAAACGGCAGGGACACGCCTTATATCCATAACGCTTCTCGTTGATAGCAAGTCCTGTAAGAATTTCTTCGACTACCTGTTTGTCAGGATTAATTGTGTAGCCATGGCTCTTTGCTTCTCTCATCAGCCAATCGCGCGTTTTTCCGATGGTTTCACGATAATCTCTCTCCCTTGAAGACAAACCGGGTTTGATTTCACCATCTTCTAATTTAATCCTTTCTTGTTCCTCTCTCTGTGAAGGGAGTTTCAATAAATGACGCAGCCTCGACTCGTGGAAACCAATTACACAAGTACCATCAATATAGGTTACGGGAAATGACCGTTGTTTGCTAAGATGATACGACTCGGCAATGGCCTTTTCCTGCTCGGTTCCATCTAACAAATCTATTACAATAGATTTGTAATTTATACCGTGTTTTTTTAAAAATGTCTCAACCTTATCACACCAATGACAGGTTGATATTCTGTACACCCTTACATCCATATTATTTTATAGCAATCGTGCAAGACTTGTCCTTCATTCATAACCTTCTGATGTCGTAATCACCGCCTATTTCGATTAATTCAAATATAACCCCACACATCCGGCATCTGGCCTGGTCCCCAATCCTGGGGTTTTTCCCAAAATTAACTTCCCATCCGCATACAGGACAATAAAATTTCACTTCATGTTCTCCGTCTTGAATAAATTGCAGTAATCTTTGAAGACCATTCACGTGTCCCGTTTCTGCTTTAGCAAACTCTATAAAGACCTCTTTTAATTGTGGGTCAGAAACTTTTTCTGCAAATTCATTATATATCCGCACCGCATCCTTCTCGAATTCAAGGTCGGTCTCAATCATCCTGATAATCGACAAATATCCATGATGCATTCCTGTTTTTCCCCTATTTCATTTCCTTATCACAAGTGGTTGATTCACCGCATAGACGCTAAGGTAAAACTGACTAGCAAAAAATAGATCAACAGAAACCACAGATTACACAGATAAAAAATACCGTATCAGTTCACCCCCCCTCCCACCAGGGGCGGGGGGAAAAACGCTTCCTCCTCCTTGATGAGGGAGGCCAGGTGGGGGTGCTGAACTGTTACAAAATACCAATTCATATAATCTGTGCAATCTGTGAAATCTGTAGTTCCAAACTCGTTTCCCCGTTTGCACGAGGACAAGTATCGGTCTGAGGCTTTGCCTCGTTAGTTTTATATATTGATTTTAAAACTTTGCGTCCTTTGCGCCTCTGCGGTAAATTATTTATCTCCTATCTTATCGCTGCCGCTTCCAATCAACCGTAGAATATGCCCCCGAATAATCTTTTCGTGATCAACCTCATTTCTATGAAGACCTTCCAGCAGGGTGTGGATTTCCGGGTCTTTCACAATATCATGCTGTTCCTGATATCGTCTGGTCGCCTCAATTTCCAAGGCAAGTGCTTGTTCGAGTATTCTCAAATCGTTCTCTTTGCTCCTATTCGTTGCAATATCTCTCATCGTTCTCTCCGCTCCATTTCAAGCTGTTTCAGTATGCGATTTTCCTCAAAAACACCTTCAGTATTTCCCAGTTTATCGTAAATTGCAAGCAGAATACTATGTGCCTTTTCCGATTTCGGATTCAACTGAATAGTCTTTTTAAGCTCTGCAGTGGCCTCATCAAACATATTCTTTTTATAATAACAAACACCAAAGAAATAATGTCCGTCCTCTAACTCAGGATTAATTTCTACTGCCTTTTTACACGCATTAAATGCTTCTTCCTGTTTTTCGATTAAACTATAGGCAACTGCCAGATAAAGATATCCCTCAGCTTCTTTTTTATCTTTTTTCGCGGCAAATAAATCTATCGCTTTTTTATATTCGGAAATTGCCTCAGCAACATTCTCTTTAGCCACATAGGCAAAGGCGATATTGTAATATGCCTTCGGTTCATTGGGGTCTACTTCGATTGCCTTTTTCAGTTCCGCTATCGATTCTTCGTGCATGTTCTTGGCATAATAAGCCACACCTAAATTAAAATGGGCATCGTAATGCCTTTGGTTCAGTTCTAATGCCTTTTTAAATTCCGTAATTGCCTCGTCGAACTTTCTTTTATTATAGAGATAAAGCCCCTCTTTGTTATGATAATCTGCCTTGTTCCCGCAACCTATTGTTATGCAAAATACCAATAATACTATCCACTTGAAGTCTGCAAAGATTTTATTCTTTATCAACATTGATCGATCCTGTTCCTTCTTCTTTGTGGTCAACTATCTTGTTCATATCGAAATAACATATCTTATTTTTCCCCGTCTTCTTTGCATGGTACATAGCTTCATCGGCCTTGCCGATTAATTCCTCCTTCAAAAGCGCATCCTTTGGATATGATACGACACCAATACTCATGGTAATCGTTTTACAAGGAAGTACATCGGCATACAACCATTTTTTTGCACGAATTGCCTGCAGTATATAAAGAGCCACACGCAAGCCGCCTTCAATCACCGTATCGGGAAGGATTACCGCAAATTCTTCACCTCCATATCTCGCCACAAAGTCCGTCTTTCTCGTTGTATCTAAAAATATTGGAGCCAATTCCCGAAGCACCTCGTCTCCAGCCAAATGACCATTCACGTCATTGTATTGTTTGAAATTATCCACATCTGCAAACATCAGGGTAAACGTGCTGGCATTCCTTCTTGCCCTTTGTAATTCACGGTCTAAAAATTCATGAAAATACCGATGATTATAAACTTTGGTTAGACCATCGGTAATTGAAAGATGCTTATAATGCTTTACCATGCGTGACTCTTGCAATAGCCGCTGCCGTTCCACGGCTTTCTCTATAATAACCTTCATTTCCTCAAGCTCGAAAGGCTTACAAATGTAGTCGTATGCGCCTAGTTTCATTGCGTTAACAGCAGATTCGACCGTACTATACGCAGTAATAATCAATACGCATATATCCGGGTTTATTTTTTGTACGCGCTGTAACAATTCTAGTCCACTCATACCCGGCATTTTGAGGTCGGTAATAACTATTTCAAAGGGTTCGTTTTCAATCTGTGCAATCGCATCGTTACCATCTTTTGCTGTTTTCACTGTGTAACCAGTCTTAGATAGCGCATCGAAAAGCATATCGCGAATTATTTCTTCATCATCAACTACCAGTATCCGCACTGTCTTCTTTTTTACTTCCATTAATGCGTTCACTTTTATCACTCTTTCCGGGTAAAATTATCGTAAAGACTGCCCCCTTCCCTAACCGGCTGTCCACCTCAATGCTCCCATTATGATTTTTTATAATATCATAACATATAGATAAACCAAGTCCAGTCCCTTTCCAATCCATCTTGGTCGTAAAAAACGGTTCAAATATTCTATCCGTATATTCTTCAGGAATACCGCAACCCGTATCCTTAAATTCTATAGCCACATTGCCATTTTCATTTCTGGTAGAGATAAATAACTGCCCGCCTTCAGGCATCGCTTGCTGCGCATTTATAATTATATTGGTAAACACCTGTTGTAACTGTCCATGATTTCCCTCAACCTGTTTTATATCCGGGGCTAAATTTTTAATCACTTCAATCTTATTTACTAAAAGCTGACGTTCTATGAGAGATAAGGTGTCCGCTACAACATTATTTACGTTCACAGATACAACTTCTTCGGGTGATTTCCTTGCAAACTGAAGCAGATTCTGTATTATTTCTTTACAACGACGAGACCCATTCTCTATGTGTTGTAAATACTTCTTAAATGTATGAACATCTTCTGTTTTTAAGTTTTCTTTTGATAATATATCCAGCATAAATTGAGTATAACCCAGGATACCTGCTATGGGATTGTTCAATTCGTGTGCAACCCCAGCCCCCAATTGACCAATGGCGGCTAATTTGCCTGCCTGTACCAATTGATGTTGTTTTTCCCGCAATTCTTTAGTTCTTTCTTCCACCTTCTTTTCCAATGTAACGTTTAGTAAGCTGATCTTATTGAACGCATCGTGTAATGCCTCGGTTTTACTTTGTATTTCCTGACGTGCCTTATCCAGTCGAATTATCATATCGTTAAAAGATACCACTAATAAGCCAATTTCATCTTTACTCTTTATACTTGCTTTGTAACTCAAATCACCATCAGACACCCTGGACATTCCATGTATTAAAGCCAGTATAGGGCTTACGATACGCCTTGACACGAATATGCTTGTTAATATTACAAGGGCAAGGCTTATAATTAAGGTATATATAACTTTGTATTTTAACCTCGACAAATTTGATAAGGCATCTCTTTTTTCCTGTGCAACAACTATTTGCCATTTTGGCGACTCATAACCCATTTTACATATATACTTCTCTGTATTGTAAATGAATATTTCTGAATCAGCACCTGCATCTTCAACAATTCCAGATTGTTTATCCGGATCAAAAGGAGCCTGCTGGAATAACTTTTCTTTACTTGGATGAGCGACAAAGCATCGCTGGCCATTTACAATAGCAACAAAACCTGTTTTCCCGATTGTTATATGATCAGTGACCTCCCACAGGCGCTCCATATTAAGTTGTCCAACGAGGGCTGCTTGTATTTTCCCATTTTCATTCATTAAAGGAACTGCAATGGCAATAACGACCTTATACGGATCGAGAATGACATGGGCATCTGAAACATACACATTCCCTTTTATCGCTTCAAGAAACCACTTTTTAGATCTCCATTCGCCGCGATAATTGTATGTGGTAGAAGTTATTACGCGGCCTTTTGTATCGATCATGGTAATGTCTTCGAAACGTTTGTAATAATCCTGGATTTTTCTCATGGCCAATAACTTCTTATCTACATGAATATTGGTATTTTCCATGTCTTCACTTTCTGCCAGTATCTTCATATCAGCCACACAGCTATCCATAAAGCGACATACTTCTTCCTCGGTGTTTTTAGCCAGCGACCCAAGATTATTACAGGCGTCATCTCTTATAAGACCCTCGGTATATTTAAACAAAAAGAA
>DBJWYX010000079.1:240-9911 GCA_052360825.1 Candidatus Wunengus sp. YC64 | reverse complement strand
ACAACGATTTTGTACGACCTCCGTTCAAGTTGGATTGTACCGGAAGAGATAAAGGCCGCAGGCGGCGTACCCTATCGTGAGCGTGTCGGTCATGCCTATATGAAAGCAACACTACGGGAGAAAAAAGCTGCATTTGGCGGAGAACTATCAGGGCATTACTATTTTAGAGATAATTATTGTTCGGATTCAGGAATGATCGCATTCCTTATGGTTCTGGATATTTTGAGCACTAAGCGTATTCCATTCTCGAATTTAGTCTCGCCACTCAAGAGATATTATTCAACAGGTGAAATTAATTTTGAAGTAGAAGATAAAGATGCGAAGATTGAAGAGATCGCCAGGAAATTTTCAAATGGGAAGGTGGATCATCTGGATGGTATTACCGTTGAATACAATGATTGGTGGTTCAATGTAAGGAAATCCAATACCGAACCGTTGCTTCGCTTAAATCTTGAGGGGAAAACGAGGGAACTTATGGAGAAGGGAAAGAAGATGTTGATCGATATTATTCAAGGCAAATCCTCGTGAGGATTCTTTAACAAAGGAGATTCGGTAAAAATGCCTGGTCAAAAGGCAGAATACATCATAAGGATTGGGCCTTCTGACCGATATAGGCATCTGCATATTGTTGAGAGAGGAAAGATTGTATTTTTCAGAGTTCAATACGAGACAAAGATTGATGATAAATGGTGTCCTGTTGTCAGATATGATACTGCTCATGGTTTTGTTCATAGGGATTTAATGAATATTAAAGGCGATATAAAGAAGACGCCTTTATTTAATCAAGATTATAATGATGCATTAACTTTTGCTGAAAATGATCTAAAATCTAATTGGGAATATTACAAAAAGAGATTTCTGGAGGAGGAGTGATGAACAAAGAGAAAGAAATGATAGAGCGCAATATTGAGCTCAGCGCTGAGTTTAGTAGATATTTGTTTGAACATCCGGAAGTTGAAACAAATATCCCAATTGATACAGAGATTGTGCTTTTGCCTGAATTTGACAAAGAATTAAAGAAATTTAATCTTCAATTGGGAAAAAACATAGAAGCGGATGGAGGGCGGGTGGTATATATACTAATCAAAAATATTCGTCCTAAAGCTTTGTCAAGGATAGAAAAAATAGAATTTGAATCTGTCGCAAATTAAGCAAACAGTGCTTTTATAGAATTTAAGAGGGGCAACAGCAGGTGTAAGGGATGCTGTGATTTATGATGGAAGCCCTTTTTGTCAGGAAGCGCGAAAGATACAATTGAGAAATATTTAACAAAAATCCTAGCGTAGCGAATCCGCAACCAAAAATAACCATCCTATACAAAGCTGGTTCAATCTTGCAGACTTCGTCGTGAGCGCTCAGTCGAACGATTGAACCATACATTTTAAATGGATTACGGGTTTTGAACTATGACCACATATAAAAAAAAGTGCCAAAAGTTTTGGTTCAATCGAGGACGATTGAATCCGCGAATAGTTATGACGGCCTTTTATAGTAAACCAAAAAGGTATGCGCAGATTGCACTGTTTACAATAATAGTATCTTTATGCATTTTTACAATTAATAAACATCAGGGACTTTTTGCAGAGACACCACCAGGTGAAGAAGTCTTTGACATCAAGTTCAGTAGCGGACAATTATCAGTAAAGTTAAAAAACTCACCGTTGGAAAAGGTCTTAAAAGAAATCATGGAGCAGAGTGGCGCCAGAATCTGGCTTAACGATGCAATAGATGCGACCGTTACGATGGAATTTCAAAATGTGCCCGTAAGGGAAGGAGTTCGCAGGATTCTTAAAGACAAGAATTATGCCTTTCTTTATGCACCCAACGAAATAAAAGAAGGAAAGCTATCCATCATTAGCGCCAGTAAATCAAAAGAAATATTCACGAAAACCAAGGATGTTCCTCCCAAGAAACATTCCCAAAAGCCTGTCCCGCCGACCGCAAAAAAAGGTAAAGCTAAAAAAGAAAAACCCCCCTTTGAATCCCTTGTGAAAGACGCCCTGGAGAACGAAGATGCGGGCAAGAGAGAGGATGCGATTGTCGCCTTAGGAGAAAGCAAGGACAAAAAGGCAATAGAAACCATCGCAAAAGCGCTGGTAAATGACCCGAGTGAAGATGTGCGATTAAGCTCTATTGATGCCTTGTTGGAGATTGGCGATAAAAGCGTTGCCGAACCGCTTTCGCAAGCGCTTAAAGACCGCGACCCCTGGGTGCGTGAAAGCGCAGTAGAAGCCCTTGGCGAGGTAGGTGGAGAGGCTGCCATCGAGTTTATTAAAAACGCCCTCAACGACGAAGACGGTTCCGTCCGTGAACTTGCCCAGGAAACTCTCGAAGAACTTAATGCAAAAAAGTAAAATAATTTTAGTTTTTATGTTGACATTTTCCAAAAATATGTTTTAAATAGTAAACGTTTAATAAAATAAACGTTTGTTATTATAAACAACGATCTCTCACATCTCCCAATTGAGAGACCCCGTTCCTCCCGCAGTCAACAAAGCTGCGGGAGGAATTATATAAAGAAAAGATAACAATTCAGATCATCGCAGAGAAAGCTGTAATCGCTGAGGTTGTTAGATAGAAGATAAGCAGAAAAATTATTCGGATTTTCTCTTTTCATTTGTTTTCTCTGCGTTCTTCGCGTCCTCTGTGGTGAACTATTACAAGAAAAGGAAGATGGATAGAAACGTCCCGTACTGGTTTGCTGTTCACACGAGATCTCGCCATGAAAAGCAGGTTGATTCGTTCCTAAAGGAAAAATGCATTGATTCATTCCTTCCCCTTATCAAAACATTAAGCCGCAGAAGAGACAGGAGGGCATTTATTGACCTGCCTCTCTTCCCGGGATATTTGTTTGTAAATGTGCCATTAGATAATGTATTTGATGTAATAAGTACACGAGGTGTGGTAAGAATAATTGGTACAGGCCCTTTTGCACCAACACCCATTCCAGAGAAACAAGTAAATGACATAAAGATACTGGTAAATAGTAATGTTAAACTGGATCCTTATAAGTATTTACAGAGCGGCACAAAGATACGAGTTAAGGCTGGTCCTCTGATGGGGATAGAGGGTATTCTTTTAAAGAGAAAGGCAAACTATCGCGTTGTTGTTTCGGTAGATCTATTACAAAGGGCTACTGCAGCGGAAGTTTGCATAGCCGATATAGAGCCTGTTGATTAGCTAAGTTTCATTTTGCAAATATAAGTTAATTGCATGTTAACTCTTTGTATTCGGTAGGTTACATCAATACTGCTATGTAACTGAGAGGGAATTGCTATATACACCGTATCCAATTTTAACCTTCCTAACCTCGATAATTCCCTTTATTTTTAAATTAGCAATTTCATAAACAACAACTGCCCTTATATTCCACTTTTTATAATTCCGACCACCATTGACTTTGTGTGTAGCATGAAAGATTTATGGCCAACCAGGAAGAAATAACACAGTATAATATCCTCCAATCTCTTGAAAACGGCGAGCAAATATCGCAACGCCAACTTTCCTCGCAACTGGGCATCAACGTAGCCTCTATAAATTTTGCATTAAAAAAACTCACAAAGAGGGGTTTTGTAAAGATGTTGGGCGTCAATCCCCGCAGGATGCAATATATCTTAACGCCCAAGGGCATTGCAGAAAAAACGCAGCTTGCCTATAAATTTTTCGACAGGAATTTCCATTTTTATAAAGCTGTTAGAAAAGATGTCGAAGATAAAATTGGCAGCATTCCTTTTAATGACAAAAAACGTGTTGCTCTGTATGGCGTTACCGACCTGATGGAGTTGGCCTATCTTGTAATCCAGGATAAAGAACTGGACCTTGTTGCAATTGTTGATGACGAGATGAAGATCAGGATATTTGGCTATCACGTAATTGGAACCGAAGAAATAAATAATTATTCTCCCCATTTTCTTCTGTTAACAAAAGAATTGGGTGCTGAGAAAGTAAAACAGATACCGGACTGCACTAAAATTGTTGATATCAGACTTTGATGAAGAAAAGTAAGATTTTACTATAGTTACTGTTTCTCGTTTTCATCCCATCGATTTGTTTCGAAAATAGGTGTTTTTACTTTCAACAACATGGTGTATTGATTACCATACTTTTACGACGACATCAGGTACCTGATAATCAATTCATATTCGGGAGTTAGTTTAATAATCATTAATATCTATGATTCCTTTTAATATACCTTTGGTAACTGGAAAAGAAACCATTTATATTCACCAAGCTATCCAAAGCAGAAAGTTTTGTGGAGATGGTTCGTTTACAAAAAAATGTAATGAATGGTTAGAGAATAATGCAAAAACAAAAAAAGCACTGCTAACGACATCCTGTACTCACGCCCTTGAAATGGCTGCAATTTTAGCGGATATACGAGAAGGTGATGAAGTGATAATGCCTTCGTTTACTTTTGTAACAACTGCTAATGCTTTTGTTTTGAGGGGAGCAAAAATTATATTTGTTGACGTTAGACCTGATACAATGAATATTGATGAGACAAAAATAGAAGAGGCAATTACAAATAAAACTAAAGCGATAGTTCCTGTTCACTATGCTGGTGTGAGTTGTGAGATGAATAGAATTATGGAATTGGCAAAAAAGTATAATTTGTTGGTTATTGAAGATGCGGCACAAGGGATGATGTCGAGTTACAAAGAAAAAGCATTAGGCAGTATAGGACATATGGGTTGTTATAGTTTTCACGAGACAAAAAATTATTCCTGTGGTGAAGGAGGGGCTATTCTTATCAATAGTGAAAAATTTGTTGAGCGGGCAGAAATTATCAGGGAAAAAGGAACAAATAGGTTGAGGTTTTTAAAAGGTCAAGTAGATAAGTATACGTGGGTAGATATTGGTTCAAGTTATTTGCCAAGTGAATTGAATGCTGCTTTTTTATACGCACATTTGGAAATGGCAGAAGTTGTTAATAAAAAAAGGTTATGTCTTTGGGATAGATATTACCAGAACTTGAAAGATTTAGAAGCAAAAGGTGTTTTGGGATTGCCTCAAATACCAAGTCATTGTAACCATAGCGCGCATATGTTTTATATAAAATTAAAAGATATCGAAGAACGGCAAAATGTTATTAAATTTTTAAAGGATAATGGTATTCAAACAGTATTTCATTATATTCCATTACATTCATCACTAGCAGGCAAAAGGTTTGGTAGATTTATGGGTGAAGACAAATATACAACAATTGAAAGTGAGAGGCTTTTAAGATTACCGTTGTATTATGACCTAACATTAGAAGAAGTTGACTACATAACAAAACATATCGAAAAACTCTTCTCATGACTAAAATAGCTACTCCTATATCTCATCTATTTGAAAACGAAGATCATGCTAAAAGGATAATTAATTACTCAAATTGCCTGGAGTGCAGAGATATCAGTATAAATTCAACAATTGTAAATCAAGAGGTTTTCCATTCTGAACTTCAACCAATTCATGAATTTACAAAGATAAATTTTAATTATCTTAAATACATAAAAAGTGTTAAGCATGATTTAAAATTAATAACTTTCCACGTTGCCTCATGCTGTGATAAACCATACCTTGATAATAAAATGTTCAAAATAGGCGGCAAGGAATATTCAGAAGAGGAAATGCTTGAAAATGCAAAACAGAATTTTTCCATAATTAAAGAGATTTTTGGGAAAGAGGTAAAAATAGCAATAGAAAACAATAACTATTATCCTACAAAGGCCTATAAATATGTAACCGAACCTGAATTTATTTCACAAATAGTTCGTGAAAATAATATAAACTTTCTGATGGATATAGCGCATACAAAAATAACTTCGCACAATAAAAAAATTGACTATGAAAAATACAAAGACATGCTGCCTCTTGACAGAACCATTCAGCTTCACATTTGTTCATGTGAATTTAATTCAGATCATTTAGCATACGATGCACACAATTATCCCGCAGAAGAAGAGTTTCTTGAGGTCAAACATTTATTAAATAAATTTGATATACAGTATTTGACCATTGAATACTATAAGGATACAGAATGTTTAATTCAGTCATTGAAAAGGGCTCATGAGTTAGTATGAGCTACTTGGAAGATGTATTTAATCTAAAAGAGAAAGTGGTCGTCGTTACAGGTGCAATTGGTCAAATTGGTACACAAATCTGCAAGGCATACCGCGAAACAGGTTCAAAGGTTATTGGTGTAGATATAAAAGCTCACGGGGTTCCATTGGAAGGCGTTGATTATTATACAGCAGACATCACGAAGAAAAGGGACATTGTAAGCAGTTTTGGGCACATTATCAAAAAATACCGTTCCATTGACATTTTAATTAACAATGCTGGTGTAAGTGTTTTTGAACCCTTTGAAGAGAGAAGTGAGGAAAGTTTTGACCTTGTAATGGATGTAAACTTAAAAGGCACTTTTTTTTGTATTCAGTCATATATTAATCTTTTTGATAAATACAAACTGAATAAAGGAGCAATTGTTAATATTGCCTCTTTTTATGGGGTAATAAGTCCTGATTTTAGAATTTACACCGACTGTAACCGTAAAAATTCCGAAATTTATGGGGCGACAAAAGCAGGTGTCATTCAGATGACAAAATACTTTGGAGTCCATCTCGCGGATAGAAATATACGGGTAAATGCAGTATCGCCGGGCGGTATTTACAATCCGGACAATCCGCAGGGAGAGGATTTTATAAAGAATTATTCATTCAGGTGTCCTATGAAAAGAATGGGTAATGACAAAGAACTCTTAGGGGCTATCATGTATCTTTCAAGCGATGCCGCAAGTTATACTACTGGACAAAATATTATAGTTGACGGAGGCATGAGCTGTTGGTAAGGCGCTCTATACAAAGAAGGATGAGGGTTTTATAATGAAGAATTTGAAAAAATACGGTTTTTCAACAGATAATAAAGTATACGTTATAGCCGAAATAGGGTTAAATCACGGAGGAAGTATAGATACGGCTAAAAGATTGATAGATTCGGCCGCCAGAACCGGTGTGGATGCTGTAAAATTTCAAACGTATCTTACCGAAAAACGGGTACCAAAGAATTCACCTATTTTCGACATTCTCAAAAAATGTGAATTGCCATTTGAAGCGTTTAAAGAGCTAAAAGATTACACAGAGACATATAATATTGAATTTTTCTCAACCCCCTTTGACGAAGAAAGTGTTGATTTTCTTGAAAGTATAAATTGTGCCCTTTATAAAGTTGCTTCATTTGATGTGGTGAACTATAAACTGTTATCAAAAATTGCGGATACAAAAAAGACAATTATAATGTCGGTAGGAATGGCTAATTTATCTGAAATTGAAGAAGCCTTTAAAATTTTGAATAATAAAACAAAAAAACTTGCAATTTTACACTGCATTTCAGCTTACCCTACAAAAGAGGAGGATGCAAATTTAGCGGTAATTTATACTTTAAAAGAAAAGTTTGATTGCGTTATTGGGCAATCAGACCACACAAGCGATATAATTGTGCCATTATATGCAGTAGCAGCAGGGGCTCAAGTCATAGAGAAACATTACAAAATAAATGAAGATATGGACTGTGTAGATGCACCTGTTTCGATTACCGAAGAACAGATGAAGAAATTAATTGAGGAAATTAAAAGACTTGACAAAATCTTAGGTGAAACTGAGCCTCATATGAGAAAAGTAGAGAAGGGATGTGGAATATTAAGGAGACATAGTAAATGAACAAGAAAAAAATTGTTTTTTTTGGCTGTCAACAAATTGGAGTTGATTTTATTGATTTTCTATTGACAAGAGAAGGTATTGAAATTTCATTGATTGTAACTTATGAACTTCCTATGGATAAGACTTATGGATATAAGTCTGTTCTTGAAGAAGCTACTAAGAGAGGATTAAAAGTAATAAACCCCAATAGGATTACTGAATCCCTTATTCAAGAAATAAAGGAAATCAATCCATATGTTATTTTTTCGATATATTATAGGAAAATTTTCCATAGAGAGCTACTTAAAATACCAGAAATAGGTTGTATAAATATTCACCCTAGTTTACTACCGGAATATAGAGGACCTGTTCCTACAGCGTGGGCTCTTATGAATGGAGAGAAATTCTTTGGGATAACAATACATCATATGGATGAAGGAATGGATACAGGTGATATTTTAGTTCAAGAACGATATGAAATATTTGATAATGAAACAGGTTATGAACTTTATACACGAGCTATGAAATTGGGTGCAGAAATGCTCAAAAGGAATTTTTATGAAATACTAAACAAAGAAATAAAACCGTATAAACAGTCAGGAATAGGTTCATATTATGGAAAAAAGCCTGGTAAATATACAATCGATTGGCAATACAAGGCAGAATATATAAGAAACATGATAAGAGTTCATGCAAAGCCTTATAACCCTGCAGAAGCAGTATTATTTAATCGTTATATAATAATAAACAAAGCAACAATTATTAGAGACGAAAAATATGTTTTACAAGGGGTTGGGAAAATTGTTGATATCTTAGAGGATAAAAAATTAATTGTATCATGTGTCGATGGATTTTTAAGATTGGATGAGTATGAAATATTTCCAAAATTAACAGAAATAGAAGAGGAAATATATTTAAAAATTGGAAATAAATTTGATTAATTTCAAAGGGAGATATTAAATGAACTCAGGAATTAGATTATGGCACAGAGCAGTTAAATCTATCCCGGGTGGCAATGGTCTTTTATCAAAAAGACCGGAAAGATATGCCCCGGATATTTGGCCGACATATTTCAGCAGGGCAAAGGGGGTTGAAATCTGGGACCTGGATGGCAACAAGTATGTAGACATGGCCCAAATGGGCATAGGAACTGCCATCTTAGGGTATTGCGATGAGGATGTAAACAACGCAGTGAAAGATGCCGTGAATAATAGTGTTAATACCACCTTAAATGCACCGGAAGAAGTCTATCTGGCAGAAAGATTACTGGAATTAAACCCTTTTGCCGGTGGGGTTAAATTTGCGAGATGTGGTGGTGAATCAATGGCAATTGCCGTCAGAATTGCAAGGGCTTATAGCGGTAAAGATAAAATTGCGTTTAGCGGTTATCATGGGTGGAGTGATTGGTATTTAGCTGCAAATTTACATGGCGAAGGCAACTTGAGTGATCATTTATTGCCGGGACTTAAGCCCAAAGGTGTTCCCTGTGGGTTAAAAAATACTGTTTTCCCGTTTAAGTACAATAATGTTGGAGAACTTAATGAAATAATGAAAAGAGAGGACATTGGCGTTATTGCTATCGAGGGAGCAAGATATGATTTTCCCACAAAAGAGTTTTTGGATAACATTCAGAGAATCGCAAAAGAAAAAAAGGCTGTAATAATTGTTGATGAAATAACTTCAGGCTGGAGGATGACAGATGGAGGTATTTATAAGCTAACAGGATTTAAACCTGATATTGTGGTTTATGGTAAGTCGATGGGTAATGGTTTTGCAATATCTGCAATTATAGGTAAAAAAGAAGTTATGAATGAAGCCCAGGAAACCTTTATCAGCAGCACCTACTGGACAGAGAGGGTGGGATTCGTAGCAGCTTTAAAGACAATAGAGAAATTAACAAAAAATAAAGTATGGGAACATTTAAATAAAATTGGTGAAATTATAGGAAAAGGCTGGGAAAAAGTAGGCATAGGACTTTTATTCTCTACATTT
>DBJWYX010000079.1:0-230 GCA_052360825.1 Candidatus Wunengus sp. YC64 | reverse complement strand
AGGCTGGGAACGTTTAGCAGGTAAATATGGTCTAAAACTTCACGTTACTGATTTTAAACCACTAATAACTTTTAAATTTGAGTACGATGATAAAAATTCCGCATTGTATACACTATTTACGCAGGAAATGCTGAAGAAAGGGTATCTCGCAGCAAATAGTGTTTATGTTGCTTACGCTCATAATGAAGATATTGTAAAAGAATACTTAAAAAATGTTGATGAAGTTTTTA
>DBJWYX010000078.1:1299-9926 GCA_052360825.1 Candidatus Wunengus sp. YC64 | reverse complement strand
GTTTTGCGAGTAATTGTAAGTGCGGATTTTTTCGCTGCGGTCTCCCGTTCCAATCTGATCCCGGCGTATCTGGTCTCGTTCGCTCCGTTTCTGTCCCTCATATAATTCGTACAATCGGCTTCTTAAAATACGCATGGCCTTTGCTCGGTTTTTGTGCTGGGATTTTTCATCAAGGCATTTCACAACCAATCCGGAAGGGACATGGGTAATTCGAACGGCGGAACTCGTTTTGTTGACCTTTTGTCCGCCAGGACCCGATGCACGGAAGGTGTCTATCAGGAGGTCGTTTGGATTGATATCAATTTCCACCTCTTCAATTTCAGCCAAAATGGCTACCGTGGCTGTTGATGTGTGAACCCTACCGCTGGCTTCCGTCTGAGGCACCCTCTGAACACGGTGCGTTCCACTTTCAAAACGCAGTTTTTGGTATGCGTTCTTTCCTTCGATCGAAAAGGTTACTTCCCGAAAACCTCCTAAATCTTTTTCGCTGCTGTCGAAAAGCTCTACCTTCCATCCTTGATTTTCAGCGTATTTGGTGTACATGCGAAAAAGGTCTGCTGCAAAGATGGCTGCCTCTTCTCCCCCGGTCCCGGCGCGTATCTCGGCAATTACGTTTTTGCCATACGTTTTATCATCGGTGATAAATAACCCTTTGATCTCTTCCATGATGGCATCTTCTTGTTTTTCCAATTCTCCCAACTCATCCCTGGCCATCTCGGCGAATTCTTTGTCTGTGCCTTCCTGAGTCAAGAGCCCTTCCGCCTCCTGTTTCTTTGCGCGGGTCTCTGTCAGCTGGGTGTATTTATTCACCATCTTGGAAAGACTGCCATGCTCTTTTATATACGTCGTATAACGATTTGAATCTGCAATTACCTCCGGATCAGACAACAGCCTTTCCAATTCGTTATACCTTTCGTACATTTTTTCTAATTTTTTCAACAAATTATCATTCATTTTTGTTTTACTGGTTCTTCAGCTTTCTGCCTCTTTTGTAATCTCTTCTGGAATCGTTCTATTTGACCTGCGCTATCTACGAACTTCTGCTTGCCCGTATAAAACGGGTGACATTTCGAACAAACTTCGACTGCGATTTTAGGTTTTGTTGACTTGGTCTTAAAAGTCTCTCCGCACCCGCATGTTACGACAGTTTCCATGTATTCTGGATGAATTCCTTCTTTCATTGTTTCCCCCCTGAAATAAACAATGCGTTTTATAAACGCATGACAAAATAAGACAAATAGTTATCTCAAAACATTCAAAAAATTTTAACAAACCACGAGGCACTCTGCAATATAAATTTTATTATAAAATTCATTTGAATGTTTGTAATAATTAAATATAATAAATATTTCAATTTTTTTAGTATTTATGTCTACGTAATTCAAATTGAATTTATAAGATTATGTTCGAATCAATTACCAATAGTCTTGAAAGTGTTTTTAGCAAACTCCGGGGTAAAGGACGTCTTACCGAAGCCAATATCAAGGATGGATTACACGAGGTACGCCTGGCGCTTCTTGAGGCCGATGTAAATTATAAAGTCGTTAAGGAATTCATCCAGCATGTTACGGAACGCTCCGTTGGTGAAGAAGTTATAAAAAGTATCGCTCCCGGACAGCAGGTTATTAAGATTGTTCACGATGAATTGATCAAACTGATGGGGGACTCCGACACTTCAATCCCTTTCAGGGACGGGGATCAGACGCTGATTATGCTCGTGGGGTTGCAGGGTAGCGGAAAGACTACCACGGCTGGCAAACTCGCTAAAATGATACTTTCCAAGGGGAGAAAGCCCCTGTTGGTAGCAGCGGATGTCCAGCGGCCTGCTGCTGTGGAACAGTTGAAGGTCCTGGGTCAGCAACTTGACATACCGGTTTACTTCGAGGCCGACTCTCAGCCCGTAAAGATATGCAAAAATGCGGTTAAACATGCTAAGGAAAACACAAATGACGTTGTTATTTTTGATACTGCGGGAAGATTACACATTGATGACGAACTGATGTCGGAATTAAAGGAGATCAAAGGAAAACTGGAACCGCAGCAGATATATTTCGTGTGCGATTCGATGACGGGGCAGGATGCCGTTAACAGTGCAAAGGAGTTTGATACCCAGTTAGGATTCGATGGCGTGATTTTGACCAAACTCGATGGTGATACACGAGGTGGAGCTGCGCTCTCAATAAAGGCAGTTACCGGAAAGCCGATTAAGTTTGTCGGTATCGGAGAGAAATTGGACCGGCTGGAAGAGTTCCATCCAGACCGCATGGCATCCAGAATACTTGGAATGGGGGATATAGTATCTCTTGTAGAAAAGGCACAGCAGGCGATTGATCTGGAAGAAGCTCAGAAACTGAGCAGGAAAATACAGGATGATACGCTCAGTCTGGACGATTTCCTTGCACAACTCCAGCAGATTAAGAAGATGGGCCCGATCAAGGAAGTACTGGGAATGATTCCGGGTATGGGAAATAAGATGGATGGCCTGAATATCGATGAAAAACAGTTGCAGAGGGTTGAGGCAGTTATTAGATCCATGACGACTGATGAACGGTTAAATCCCGATATCATTAACGGAAGCCGGAGGCAGCGGGTAGCAAATGGAAGCGGAACAACCATTCAGGATGTAAATCAATTGCTCAAGCAATTTAAGTCGATGAAAAAGCTGATGAAACATTTTAAAGGAAATGAAAAAAGTCTCAAGAGAATGGGAATGTTATCCAAAGGTTTACCTTTCGGCAAGGGGATGGTACGATGATTCGGGTAACTGTTATTGGATACTTAGTTATCAATTTACATTAGGTTTAGGTAAGGAGAGAATAATGGCTGTTAGAATTAGAATGATGCGGATGGGTCGTAAAAATAGACCGTATTACAGGATTGGTGCATTTGACGCACATGAGGAGCGGGATGGAAAGGTTATCGAGAATCTGGGAACGTATGATCCTCTGGAATCGAATAATGAAAAGCAAGTTACTTTAAAAAAGGATCGGGTTGAGTATTGGTTGAGTGTGGGTGCAAAGCCAACGGAATCTGTTGCCAGCGTACTTAAAAAATTTGGTATCGCATTCAAAAAATAAGATATTAAGATATGAGGATCGATATTTTAACATTATTCCCGGAGATGTTTGAAAATGTGCTGGGACACAGCATTCTGAAGATTGCCAGGGAAAAGGCGCTTGTTCAATACAATCTTTTCAATATACGGGAATATGCCGAAAATAAACGATGCGTGGACGACAGGCCTTACGGCGGGGGGCCGGGCATGGTGATGAAGCCTGAGCCTATCTTTAACACCGTAGAGGCTATTGAACGAGAAACTGATGCTCGATGTAAAAAAATATTATTGACGCCGCAGGGTGATCGTTTTTCTCAAGCCATTGCCAGAGAACTGGCAAATGAATCTCATTTGATGCTGATATGCGGTCATTACGAGGGCTTTGATGAGAGGGTTCGGGTAGGGCTTGATGCAATGGAGATTTCTATTGGCGACTACGTTCTTTCCGGGGGCGAGATACCTGCTATGGTCGTTATCGATGCCGTGGTGCGATTGATACCCGGTGTGTTAGGGGATATGAATTCTACAGCCAACGAATCCTTTAATGATAGTTTATTGGAATATCCACAATATACTCGTCCGGCGGAATACAAGGGTATGCAAGTGCCGCCGGTATTGATGTCCGGTAATCATCAGAAAATAAAAGAATGGCAAAGAAACCGTGCCATGGAAAGAACCTTGGAGAAAAGACCGGATCTTTTAAATAAAATATAGACTGATTTGATTATAAATTTATACATTAGAAACAGGAGATAGGGGTTATGAATATTGTTGATGTGATTGAAAAAGAACAGATGAAAAAAGCAACGCCGCACTTTTCCATCGGCGATCAGGTGGACGTATCGGTAAAGATTATTGAGGGTGACAAAGAGCGTATTCAGGTTTTTAGCGGCGTGGTAATTGCAAGAAACGGCGGTGGTTTCAAAGAGACTTTTACCGTGAGACGTATTGTTCAGGGCGAAGGCGTGGAGCGTGTATTCCCTATTCACTCACCGAAGATTACTGATATTAAGGTCATTAAATCAGGTAAGGTAAGACGCGCAAAACTCTATTACATGCGTGGCAGGACAAGTAAAGGGACAAGGCTACAGGAGAAATTTGAGAAAGAAGTCACAAAAACGGCCAGTGAAGCGCCACAGGCTACTAAAAAATAATTGGAGCTTCGAGAGTCTGCGGGTAATGCTCATGTCAAATGGTAGCGTTAACAGGTGAGACTAAGAATTATTGCGTAGCGAGTTGCAACAAAATTATCCCTCCCTTTTTGGATAAAAACCTTGCAATTATTTTGTGTTAAGTATGTTACTTCAATACTAGATTTGTTTAAACGCAAGATTAAGGAACCATCTTATAAAAGAGATGTAGGTACGAGAGGAGAACAACTCGCCGTAAAATTTTTGAAAAAGAGTGGATATAAAATTTTACAGAGAAATTACCGGTGTAAACTTGGGGAAATAGATATTGTTTGTTACGATCACGGTGCTATCGCATTTGTGGAGGTTAAGACGCGGTATTCTGACACCTACGGCCCACCGGAACTCTCTGTTACAGAAGCTAAAAAGAGGCAAATTCTAAAGGTTGCCTTGCATTATGTTGCAGAAAAGAAGATAGAAGGCATAGATTCCCGATTCGATGTGGTTTCTATCTTTCACACGCCGATGAAAAAACAGCCTGAAATAACGCTTTTTAAAAATGCCTTTACCAAAAACGATTCACATTCTTCGAGGATATAAAGTATAAAGATGATAATTGATACCCATGCACATCTGGATTTCCCGGATTACAAATCCGATCTGGACTCCGTCTTGATTCGCGCAAAGGAAGCTGATGTGGGATGTATTATAAATGTGGGTACAAACCTTTCCGCAAGTAAAAAAAGCGTTACTTTAGCTCATCAATTTAATAACGTATATGCCAGCATTGGGATACATCCCCACGATGCCATGAAGGTTTCCGAACAAGACTGGAATGCCCTTGAATCTCTGGTTAAGGAATCGAAGGTCATAGCGATCGGTGAAACGGGGCTTGACTACTATCGTAATCGCAGTCCTCATGAAGACCAGCAGCGTATATTTCGTAAACATCTTGCCCTGGCTAAAGCCCACAACCTGCCTGTAATTATTCACTCACGCGATGCCAGTAGCGATTGCCTGAAGATATTGGAGGAATACAAAAACGGCACGCTCAAGGGCGTGGTGCATTGTTTTAGCGGGACGAGGGAAACCGCAAAGAAGTGCATAGAATTGGGATTGTATATATCTTTTGCAGGGCCGATTACCTTTTCGAATGCTCAAAACTTGCGAGAGGTTGCGAAATCGGTCCCCGTTGAAAGGCTTCTTTTGGAAACGGATTCTCCTTTCTTGTCTCCTCAGCCAAAGAGAGGCGAACGCAATGAGCCTTCCTATTTATCGTACATTATTCCTGTGCTGGCCGATATCTATGGTTTGTCCGTGGAGGATATTAAACGGATTACCACCTTTAATGCCTATAAATTGTTTGGTATTGGCGAGCCTGAGCGGGAAGGAAGGATTGCTTATGCCATCCGAAATTCATTATATATAAATCTTACCAATCGGTGCTCGAATGTGTGCGACTTTTGCATGAGAGAAACCTATCCCATTGTGAAAGGCCATAATTTAGGATTGAAGAAAGAACCAACCGCAGAAGAAGTAATACAGGCTATTGGAGACCCCGGTAAATACGATGAAGTTGTCTTTTGTGGATACGGTGAGCCGACAGAACGGCTGGATGAGTTGATAACCGTAGCAAAATTTCTGAAATCGAAGGGGAAGCGTATCCGATTGGATACAAATGGTCACGGAGACCTGATCAATGGAAGACCCATTATTCCTGAATTGAAAGGATTGATTGATACTATCTGCATCAGTTTGAATGCCGAGACTGCCGAGAAATACGAAGAGATATGCAAACCAATTTTTGGGGAAAAGGCATATCCTGCCCTGATTCAATTTATTAAGGATGCAAAACAGGTTATTCCCAACGTGCAGGTTTCCATTGTGGAATCACCCGATGTAGATACAGAAATATGCAAAAAGATAGCAGTGGAGTTGGGTGTTGATTTCAGGGTAAGAAAATATAATGTGCTTGGTTAATTTAAAGATATGTTACGAAAAGCGACTATAGACGATATAGAAAAGATATACAAACTCATCAACGACTTTGCAGCTAAAAATGTGATGTTGCCGCGTTCGTTGAGTGAACTGTACGAGAATATCAGGGATTTTTTTGTGTTTATTCAGGACGATACCCTTGTGGGCTGTGCGGCGCTTCATATTTTCTGGAAAGACCTTGCAGAGATAAAATCAGTTGCTGTGCTGGAAACCACACAACGAAAAGGAATCGGCAGGAAACTGGTGAGGGTGTGCATACGGGAGGCGCGTAAACTGCGCATCGCAAAGATGTTCGTCCTTACGTATGTGCCTGAGTTCTTTGAGAAATGCGGGTTCCGCAGGGTAGAGAAGGAAACCCTTCCTCACAAGATATGGTCCGAATGCGTCAAATGCCACAAGTTTCCCGACTGTGGAGAAATCCCTCTGATTCTTGAACTGGGCAAAAACGGTAAATAATGTATTGCTTGACGTTTTAATGTCTTATTGATATTTTACTAAGGTATTTCGTTAGTCTAATTTTTGGTGTTTTTGCGATTAAACCGTGCTCAAAGAAAAGGAAAACATAGGGTTTAAAGGTGGTTTTAATCTCCTGGACACCTATCCCTTAAGATTTTGCAACATTATAGAAAGAATCTCTTCGGGTGGCATTCCTGAAGTATTTGAATTTCGTGTTCCTGCTCAAAAGATTCAACATGTTATCGTGAATCTGTGTCCTACCGAACCATGGGCATTACCTAACTGGGTAATCCTTGAACACAAGACCGCTGCCTTCCTCAACAAGCTCAAAGAGATAAAAACACGTTACTTCCCGGAGGCTAAATGTTACATAGCCATAAATAAAAAAGAAGACGAACCTCTTTCCGCGGTAAAGGATTACGCATGCAATGCCGAATGGATGAAGGTTTTTGCGGTAGATGCAAAATATCCTCAGGACGACCCCGTCATTCTTTCAAAGGTTGTTTTAGATATTGAAATGGATTTTGGCCAGGATACAACGACTCAGGGTGTATTGATTCTGGATGCGCAAACGGTAATGGCCATTTATGAAAACTGTATGCTGGGGAATAAGGTTGATTCTCGTTTTATTGCCCTTTCAGGCACAGGCTTGAAGGAGAATGAGATTATCAAGGTACAACTGGGGACGTCTCTTGAAAAAATACTCCGGAATAGGGTCAAAGAGTCAGGTAAATATCGCGTGTTTGTAAACGGTCCTTTACACGGCAGGGAGATAACGGATTTATCACAGAAGATGGATTGGTCTATCAACAATATTGTGGTTTTAGAGGAACTGGACAAGAAGGTAATGTTTCCTATGTTCAAATCCGATGAGTTAGTATTGACCACAAACATGCTCGGAGAATTGAGGCGGTGCGTCTATTGTAATTTTTGCGATGACATTTGTCCCGTGGATTTAGAACCGGCGCTCTATTATCACAATTACAAGAGAGGTGAAAAGCATAAGGCGCGCCTCTATAACCTGGAAAAGTGTATTGAGTGCGGATTGTGCAGTTTCATCTGCCCGTCTAAATTAGAACTCTTACAGATCATCAAGGAATGCAAAGAAACTATAGAAAGGAAAACCACAGAGCGGTAATGATGGGTTCGCTTAAACCATCCTACATTTCTCTCGTAAGGAGGAGATTATATGTCAACAAAGTCTTTTAAAGAAAAGGTTCATTCCTATATTACAAAAGATATAAAGATATGTGGTGGTGAACCAACTATAAAAGGAACAAGGATATCTGTCAGATTAATAGCGGAATATGAGAATGCAGGAAAAAATGCCGATGAGATTGTGGCTATGTATCCACATATAACCCATGCCCAGGTACATGATGCCCTTTCCTATTATTACGATAATAAAGAAGAGATTGACCGCTTTATACTAGAAAATAGTGAGGAATATATGAGAAAAAAGTATAAAGGCTCGCCATGGCTGAAATAAAGCTATATCTGGATGAAGATGTTTCTCATACAGCAGCGGTGGTGCTCAGGAGTAGAGGATACGATGTCGTAAGCGCACATGAAGTCGGGATGAGGGGCAAGTCAGACGATGAACAGTTATGTTACGCTATTAAAAACGAAAGAACCTTTTTGACGTTTAACGCAAGACATTTTGTGCCATTAACAGAAGCGTTGTATGAAAAACGACGTGAACATTTTGGGATTATAATCTCTAAACAGGTGAGTTTGTCAGAAATAATAAGATTAGCGGTAAAAATGTTGAATGTATGTAAGGTTTCCGATCTAAAAAATTCTTTAATATGGCTGCAAAATTTTAAGTAGTATCTGTTGCATTTCCGTTAAATTTCGATAATAACGTGTAGACATGAAAAATATCCTAAAACCATTGGAGCCAATTTTAAGCAAGAGTCTCGACAGGGTGGAATCCTTTATTCACACCCATCCGAAGGTCGATTTTCTTTTTGGCGCCATTTTTGGCG
>DBJWYX010000078.1:0-1289 GCA_052360825.1 Candidatus Wunengus sp. YC64 | reverse complement strand
ATATGGCTGCAAAATTTTAAGTAGTATCTGTTGCCTCGGCGGGTTCAGGTTTGCAACCTGAACCCGCGAAGATAAAAGGAGCAGTAAGCGATGCCTACTATCTTGCAAATCATGGGGTGGAGGATATTCTTTTATGCAAATGAAGGCAATGAACCAATTCATGTGCACGGCAAGAGTGGTGATAAGGCATGTAAGTATTGGATTGACGAAGAAAACTTTGAAATAGAAGAAGCCCATAGCTACAATATGAATAATAAAGATAAAAGGACTGTGAAGAAAATTATCTTTCAAAATTTTGATTATATTGTTCAAGAATGGGAAAATTTTCAAAAGAGGATAAAATAATGCGAAAATTTCACACGGTAGAAAACGTCAAATTCACAGAAACGAAACTGTTTCTTAAGATAGATGGGAAACAACATTCGTTCAAGTTGTCTGAGACATCATCGAAATTATACAATGCAACCCAGCAGGAGCGGAACACTTTTGAGATATGCGCCTCCGGGTATGGTATCCATTGGCCGCTGCTCGATGAAGACTTGTCGATTGACGGGATCATGGGTATTAAGCACGAACCAAAACGAATTAAAAAGGAATTAATAAAATAGCCAGGGTGTTCTAGTTAAACGAACCCACAGAGGTAGAGACGCACTGCTGTGCGTCTGTACTTTGGATAATACGCTCCTCCCCCTGTCCCCCTCTGGAGGGGGAGAAAGGGGGAGGATGAAATCAACAATATAACCTATCCTCGACTCAGATCGGGGAAAGGTGGGGTTCACGTTACAAACCCGCGAAGGGGATGAGGGGTGGTAACAGAAAGGGGGTAAATGGTATGTTGCATAACAAAGTTGTTATATCGAACATTGTTAAGGCAGTGGTAATTACACTGCTCATCTTTTCTTGCATGCCATCCACCAAAGCGGATGAAGTAAACACTTTAATTCAAGATCTGAAGGATAAATTCTCGGGTGTCCGAACGGATGCAGCATATGCGCTGGGGAAGATAAAGGATGCTCGTGCCGTTGAACCCTTAATTGCTGCACTGAAGGATAAATACCCGGATGTCCGAAAGTGGACGGCATATGCGCTGGGGGAGATAAAGGATGCCCGTGCGGTTGAACCATTGATTGCTGCACTGAAGGATAAAGACCGGGATGTCCGAAATAATGCAGCAGATGCGCTGGGGGAGATAAAGGATACTCGTTCAGTTGAACCATTAATTGCCGCACTGAAGGATAAAGACTCGAATGTCAGATGGAATGCAGTAGGGGCGCTGGTGAAGATGGGTG
>DBJWYX010000077.1:668-10003 GCA_052360825.1 Candidatus Wunengus sp. YC64 | reverse complement strand
GGACGACCACTTCTGTATCTGAGGTGGTATGGAATATCGAACCGTTTGCCTCAAACTCTTCACGCAGCCTTTTTGCATTAGTTAATTGTCCGTTATGGGCAACCGCAACTTTTCCCTTGTAGTAATCAACCACCAGGGGTTGTGCATTTCCAATGTTGCTGGAACCGATAGTGGAATATCGGACATGTCCTATAGCAATGGAATTTTTAAGAGATTTGAGCATCTGCGGTTTTATAGCATCGCTTACCAGACCCATCCCTTTATAACAGACTATGTCTTTCCCATCTGTTGAAGCAATGCCGGCGCTTTCCTCACCGCGATGTTGTAAAGAATACAAGCCATAATAAACCCTCTCTGCCGCATCTTCACAACCATAAACACCAAACAATCCGCAATGTTCTTTTACTTCTGACATATTTTTAGCTTTCTTTACAAAACATCCAAAAAACTATCCGTATAAATCTTGTATTTGTTTTGATGGAAAATTAAAATAAGGCTGGTTCAATAATACGTTTGGCAGGAAAATACATGATGGGATAATTATATCAAACATCAAATAGGTGTCAATTACAATTATCAATGAATCAACAACGAGAAACGAAGATTATTAAGCAAAATTCTTTAAAAAATTTTCCAGATGTAAGGTTGTACGTTATAATAAGCTCCGGTCTTGCTAAAAAACCTGTACTGGAAACATTACAGGAGGTCATCCAGGGCGGCGCTGATGCAGTACAACTGCGAGAAAAGACGATGTCTGACGGTGAGTTTCTTGCCCTGGCAAAGGAATTTAGAAGGATAACTTCACAATCAAAAATCCTTTTTATAGTAAATGACCGTGCCGAGATCGCCAAAAAAGTGGATGCAGACGGATTGCATATCGGACAATCAGACTTAACCATTCACTGTGCGCGCAAGATAATTGGCTACGACAGAATATTGGGAGTTTCCACCCATACTATAGTTCAAGCGCGGAAGGCGCAACTGGAGGGCGCCGATTATATTAGCGTTGGACCCCTATTCCCCACCATAACAAAGGACTATGAACCTCCGGTAGGTCTTGACTATTTAAAAGAGGTAAAAAGAGAAATTACCATACCATTCGTTGCGATAGGCGCTATTAACCATGAAAATCTCAATGAGATATTATTAGCGGGCGGATTACGTGTCGCTATATGTTCTGCAATTATTTGTAGTAACGACATACTGCAAACAACACGATCTTTCAAAGCTCAAATCGCCAACCATTCCCTTTGAGTTCCAATTGTTTACACGGTATTAAATTTGCTAAAAAGTTTGATACTATTTTGCTATTAAAATAGCTTTAAACAGTTTAAATAACCACAAGTAACTGTTTTACAAGGTTATAAGATAAATACTTTCGTGGCGTGTAATAATGAATATGGTAATAATCTTACATCAAGAGTTGCAATTTTAAACATTATAAGAGTAAACAAGAAACTATGAAACCACAGCATTGGCAAAGGAATATCTTGTATGCTGTGATTAAATTTCCAATAATACCTTTTTCAGGCAGGAATGCGAATATGAAAAAAACGGTGTCTTTGATTCCTTTATGTTTTCTTATATTAATTGTGGGTTGTGAATCCTTTATGAAAAAGGATTATAAAAAACCTTCCCAGCCTGATATTTCCTCAGAAGAAACCAGACCAGGTAATTCCTCAAATGAAGCCGTAGCGCCACCTAAAAGGAGCGGCTATTTGGCTAGTGGGTCTACGGTAAAAGTTGATACTGGAGAGGGCGATAAAAAAATCTCTATACTTGAGCAATTTGAACAAACACGAGCGGCGCTCGTGTCATCAAAGGCAAAAACAGCCTCTCTCGAAAGAGAACTTGTGAATAATAAAAAAGTTAAAACGGCACTCGAAACAGAGCTGGAAGAGACAAAAAAACAATTAGAAGCGGCACAACAAATAGTTATTGAAAATGAAAGATTAAACAAACAATTAAATGAGTCCCGCGAACCCTACGAGAAGAAGATTAAGGAACTGACTCTGGAGTTAACAAAGGCACAGATCGAAGAAACAAAGGCAAAGCAAGAACTCATCGGTCTCAAGATAGAACAATTGACTGAGAAAAAGAAACTAAAGACACAAGATTCGCAATAAATACTTTTTTTTAAAGACATGGAGGGTTTACGTGAAATTAACACTATGCATCGTTATTCTATGTTCGTTAACTATCATGGGGTGCTTTAGTACACCCCCACATCGTTCTTCGAGCCTGAGTTATAATAAATCGGATGAATTTAAAAAGATGCAGATACGCCGTGTATTGCTTTTACCATTCGAATATAACATAGATAGAGAAGCCGTCATAGACGAGGTAACGGAGGCTTTTTCGGTAGAATTGAGAAAAATAGGCAGTTTTGAGGTTGTTGTGCCAACGGGAAATAAAACGGCACTCCTCTCCGAACATGAAATATGGAACAAGGGATCTGTCAATATAAACACCCTTGTAGGCTTAAAGAAGAAATATGATGTAGATGCTATTATATTTGGGAATATAACCCACTACCGTCCCTATGAACCCATGCTGCTCGGCGTCAAAGTAGGAATGATTTCCACCGATACCGGTTCAGTAGTCTGGAGTGCGGATGGTGTGTTCGACAGCAATGAAAACGAAGTTGCAGAACTTGTTAAACAATACTTTGAAAGCACCCATCAAAAAAGCGCCTTATACGGTTGGAAGCTTATCTTGCTTTCCATGAGGCGCTACTCACAATTTGTAGCCAACCAAATTACAGAAACACTTCAATACTAAATCCTAAATACCACGTCTTTGATCACCTGTTCAACGTTTTCCACCTTTAGCGGCAGATCGCGTTCCGTCATCCGTTTTACACAGACAAACATTGGGTAAAAGCTAAATCCAAAGTACTTCTGGAGTACATACGGAAAATATTGCTTGATTCACAAGGAAAAAAGTACCTAAAGTTCATATTTCTACTTTCCTTAAAAATATTTTCCAAAGAAATATTTTTTATATCAATATTGATAAATAAATAATTCACTGGGGTTTAGAGACAATTATCTTATTAATTTTACATCGTCGCTTCACAACAACAAACACGGCATGTGTGTTGCGCTATTACAAAATTAAAATTTCAGATACGCACGGTATAAGCAATTGTAACTTTACTTTAGAGGAAAACGATTATGCCAGAAACAACTGTTGGACTGCCAAATAATAATCTCTTTGGGAATTTGATCGCAAACACTCGCCCATCCTCGAATAATCCAGGTTCTCAAACACTTAATATAAATTCTACCCAATCAGACACAGAAGATGGAGACGTAGAGGACATAGAAAACGTAGACAATATACCATTCCAGGAAATACTTGGACAACACATAGTTAACTTAAATATTCATGATACACCAAATTCACCTGTACCAAACACTCCTGCAGTTGAATCGCCTTACATCGAACTGGCAGAGGAATCAGTGGCAGAAACAAACTTAGCTACGTTTCAGGAACAAATATTAACCACTACCCAACCAGTAAATATTTTACAAAATACATTCACTCCATATCCAGAAGTTACCATTCAAGGTTTTGGCAATAATTTATCTCCTTCTAATGGCAAGCCTGCCGGAAGCGCTAATGTAAATATTAACAACCTCTTTCCTAATGCCCACAATGGAAACCCCCCTATCTCTCCCTTTGTCCCCCTTTCCCAAAGGGAGAGTGAATGGGGCTTCGGAGAACGAACAGGGATCAATGTGCTCCCTGATAAACAGCTCATTGAAACATACAATCCGGGTTCCATATTCTCTATGGAAAAGTCTCGTGTAAATGCAGTAGCCGAAATGGATAAACCATTTATACCAGATATGGATGTTGGAAACACCCTTCCAAAAACCGATACTCTCAAATTAAATCCATTAAATAATACTGGATCTCTGCGAGTATTTAATGAATCTTTCGATAATAATATACAGCAATTAGAACTATATAGTTCGGACGGTCATGAAATCAATATAAATGAGCTGCCAGAAACATATAAACAATTGGCTCAAAACATCACTCCGGAAAATAAAAAAGGTATGCCAATCCCTGCAATTAACAATTCATCAAATGCGAAAGAACAACTTATCGAAAATGGTCTATCAAAAATAAATGGCACTGCATCCTCAAAGCAGGACATTTCAAGTATAGTACAAACAAATGATGATTGGAATTCATTCGACAGTTATACACAGAAACAAAACACCTCTGATACTGTGTCCTTTGACGCACATACACCTAAATTAAATAACGGAACTCCTTTTTCTTTAGACTCTCAAACGACAGTAAGTAATGCGCAATCAAACGTAACCGACTTTATGCAAAACACAAAGGCATCTCTCCATAGTGGCGCTTCGTTATCATCTCCAATAGAGGATGCCAAAACCGTAAATCACATGTTCCATAGCAATGACATGTCAAACGTAGGGCAGACACACGAAAATATCATGGAACAAATATTCCAAAAAATCCGCATAACAACCCATGGTGATAGATCAGAAATAAAACTATCCCTTAATCCGCCTGACCTCGGCAATGTAAAAATCCATTTTACCGAAGAGAGCGATGAAATTGAGGCAAAAATCTTCGTTGAAAATGCAGAAGTCAAGGCAGCCATAGAAAATAATGTACATCGTCTTAAAGAATCGGTGGCCGCAAACGGCATAGAAATTCACAAATTAGAGGTATATATACAAAACAACGATGCAAATAAACAAGAATCTATAGAAAACTTTAACACAAACAATCCTCAACACCAAAATCATACTTTTAGTCAAAACGGTTTCAATGAAGGTCGTGCAGGAAGTGAAGAAAACATAAACATGAATGACCGGCAAATAGAAATCCGCAGAAATACATCTAATTTAATGGTTGACTATATTATATAAGGAGATAAAACATGAGCACATCAAGCACTGCGAGTCTCAGTTCAGAAATCAGCATGGAGAATTTCTTAACACTCTTTGTAACCCAACTGCAAAATCAAAACCCGCTGGACCCAACGGACAACACCGAATTTATGTCTCAATTAGCACAATTTAGCACGTTGGAACAAGCGCAGCAACAAACGGAATATCTTTCAGATATGAGCAGCATTGGTTCGGCTTCTTTGCAACTGGATCAAATATCTTTAGCATCCACGTTTATCGGTAAAACCATAAAATACAGCGACGACAGCGACAGTAGTGAAACCCTTTCTGGTGTTGTCGAAGGCGTGAAACTTGAAGAAGACGGCACGGTATCTTTCATCATTGGCGGAGAGTCTGTTTCCATATCAAATTTCATAGAAGTTGATAACACAACTACAACGACAAGTTCAAGTTCCGCCGCATCGTCAAACATTTTATCTAAATTATTTGGCAAGAAATAAGAGAAATATCTCAATTAATTTTTTGAAAGGAGGAACATCATGGGACTCGGAGGTGCACTATATTCAGGCGTGTCAGGTATTCGCGCACATCAAAACATGCTGGATGTTATCGGTAACAATCTGGCAAACATCAATACTTACGGCTATAAATCATCGAGGTTGCTATTCTCTGACTTGTTAAGCCAGACAATGTCAAGTGGGAATAATGGTAATCCGATGCAGGTCGGAAAGGGCGTTAAGGTGGGAAGCGCTTCATCGAATTTCAGTCAGGGAACGTTAGAAGCCACCAATAACGCACTTGACTTTGCAATCCAGGGTGAGGGATTTTTTGTGGTAAGCGGAGGAGATAAGGACTTTTTCTCGAGGGTGGGTTCCTTTGATACCGATTCAGACAATTACCTTATTGATTCTAATACAGGTTACAAGGTTATAGACACAAACGGCAATACCATCACCGTCCCATATAATTCGACAGTTTCCGGAAAGTCGACTTCCAAGGTTGATCTTACAGGAAACCTTGATGCATCAGCAGCAAACGCAACATCAGAAGTAGTAATGACAACAAGCGCCCTTACTTCAAGTAGCACTGCAGCAACCGCATCGACAACATTAAACAGCCTGGATTCCAATACGACAGATTACGTCGCCGGCGATACTATCCTTATTACAGGAACTAAGCCGAATGGAACCAGTGTCTCTTCAACATATACTTATGCCGCAAGTGATACGGTTCAGAAAGTTTTAGACGCAATAAACACCGCTTTCAGCAGCAGCGATACTACTAATGGAGCAACCGCCTCCATAGACAGTTCAGGAAAGATTGTCGTCAAATCAAATACAGGAGGCAAAGACAATTTATCCGTCACTTTAACAGACGGTGGTTCCAACACTGGTAAAACAACATGGTCAAACCACGATTTCGCTGGAGCAACATATACCACCTCCGTAGACGTTTATGATTCCCAGGGTACCAGACACACAGTTACCATGAGATTCGTAAAAGTGGGTGACAACAAATGGGACCTCACTGCTTCCATGGATAGCAGCAACGGCACGATCAGCACGAGTAAAATATCCGGCATTGCGTTCAACAGCGATGGTTCCTTTAGCACAAGTGGTTCAAATCAACTCGCGTTCAAGTTTAATGGTATAAGTAGCACTCAGTCTGTCGCTTTTAATCTCGGCACATCAGGTAAAAGTGATGGTCTTACACAAAATGGCGGTGATTCAACAGCAGCTGCCACAAGCCAGGACGGTTATGAATACGGCACGTTTGATTCCATATCCGTAGATTCGGATGGGACCATCAGTGCATTATACACCAATGGTATCACACAAACCGTTGCAACCTTAAAAATAGCCTTATTTAACAACCTAAGCGGACTGTCAAAGCAGGGAGATAACTTATATGCACAAACATCTGCCTCAGGTGAACCTATTTATGTTACCGCCGGCTCAGGCCGCGCTGGGTCCGTCTCCAGCGGTTATTTAGAGGGTTCTAACGTGGATATGGCTACGGAATTGACCTCCCTCATTACAGCACAGAGAGGTTTCCAGCTCAACACAAAAGTTATTACCACTGCTGATGAGATACTTTCGGACATTGTTAATCTGAAGAGATAACTATAAGGTAGTAGTGTAACCGAACCTGGACAGGCCAGAGCCAAACAGGGACAAAGCCAAAATTTTAGACTTCGTCGTGAGCGTTCGTCTGAGCTCACGCCGAAGACTCAGTCGAACGATTTAGGATTTTCTCAATCTCAAGTGGCGTGTGACAGGTGGCGGGTAACGTTTTACTCGTCACTCGTCACTCATCAGTTGTCACTTGTCGCACGTCCCTATTTCTAAAAACTTACACAAACTCGTCCTCATAAAACTTGTCCTCGTGAAAACGGGGAGTGGGGAATGGGGAAAAGAAGTTTTTACAGGGTAATGCCATAATACTCTTGTCCTTTCCAATACCCTACGGTTTGCCCTTCCACAGTTTCACATTTTAACACCGTGTAAGTTTTTTAAACATTCCCTTTTTAGAGCTAGGAAAATTTATTCAATCCACCCGGAAATATATTCTCAATTCCTTATAAAAATCCTTACAGCATCTTATTTAAAACTTTATTCATAACGTTTAACATGTTCAGAATATGTTGTTACAAGGTAGCTTACAAAAGATGAATATATTATAAAAATTTGTTTATCTAATTGGTATCTGGATTGCTTCGTAACATAAACAAAGATTTTTTGAATTTTCATCAAAAACGGAGGATATTCATGATTGTAGGACTATTTACTGGCGCTTCAAGCATGGTAAGCCAAGGTGACTACCAGGCGGTTATAGCCCGCAACCTCGCCAATGTAAATACCGCCGGGTACAAGAAAAATGTGGCTGTTTTCCAGTCTTATATGTCTGGTTCCAATGAGAAAGGACAGACTAATACCGCAAATGGCACCGGAAGCAGCTTGGGTAAGATTTCCACAGACTTTTCACAAGGCATGCTGGAATATACAGGCAATGACCTGGATATATCTATAAAAGGCGATGGATTTTTTAGCGTTCAAGCTAGCGATGGTAGTACCCTCTATACGAGAAAAGGACAATTTATGCTATCCCGGGATATGAAGATTGTCACGCCGGATGGATGGTCTCTCTTAGGCAACGGAGGTGAGATTCAAGTTCCGCAAAATGCAAAAAGCGTCACTATAAAAGGAAATGGAAGTATTCTTGCTGATGGCAAGGAAATCGGGAAGATCCGCATTGTTAAAGTTTCTAAATTGAGCACCCTTGAGTCTGTTGGGGGCTGTGCTTACAGGTTATCAGATAATGCGCAACCACCGGAAGATTCAGCAGACTCCGAAATCGCTAATCGTTATCTGGAAAAGTCTAATGTAAATGCAGTAGACGAAATGGTCAATATGATCGCTAATATGAGAGGTTTTCAGGTTGGCCACAAGGTTACGGATTCCATTGATGAAACGTTAAAAAAACTCATACAACTCGCAACATAACTTGATTAAAAGGAGATTTTTATGATACGAGCACTCTATACTGCCGCTACCGGAATGAAGGCACAACAGCTTTATTTGGATAATGTCTCAAACAATTTAGCAAATATAAATACCACAGGATTCAAAAGAAGCCAGGTCAACTTTCAAGATCTTCTCTATGATAAAAAATACATAGCTGGTTCTGAGTCCTCTCAGGGTTTCGAGATCCCATCAGGTATCCAGTTGGGCGGTGGTGTAAGACCAATATCCACCACCAAGGTGTTTTCACAGGGAAACCAGCAAACCACCAATCGGTCATTAGACGTTGCTATCGAAGGCAACGGCTTTTTCCAGATCAGCCGTCCGGATGGCACTATCGCATATACACGTGATGGCGCTTTTGAATTAAATAGCAAGGGTGAGGTAGTAACAGCTGAAGGTTTACCAGTAACACCAAGCATTACCATTCAGGACGCCAAAGAAATTTCAATTGGAACAGATGGAACGGTATACGTAAAAGGGTCCGATAGCTCCCTCCAAAACGTGGGACAAATTATGTTGGCGAATTTCCCTAATCCAGCCGGCCTGGATAATCTCGGCAGGAATATGTATGCAGAAACTATCGCATCCGGCGCTCCAATAGTCTCTGCCGCCGGAGAACAAGGAACAGGCGAAATATATCAAGGCACCCTTGAGAACTCTAACGTTGAAACTGTTACGGAGCTTGTTAACCTCATTACAGCCCAGCGCGCATACGAGATCAACTCCAGGGCAATAAAGGCCAGTGATGAGATGCTCTCCACTATCAACAATCTCACATAAGCTACTAAACTTTCATGAGAAATAATGAGAAACGAAAAGAAGGATTAAATATGAAATTAAACATCTTAATATTTTTACCAGTAATAATTTTTTCCATCATCGGGAAATAGCCGATTATGAGCAGTGTTTGAAC
>DBJWYX010000077.1:0-658 GCA_052360825.1 Candidatus Wunengus sp. YC64 | reverse complement strand
TTGTAATTTTCTCCACCATGCCCGTATCACTGGGAGAAAAGATTGCCATTGAAATCATGGATAAAGTAACACTTCCTGAAAAGCAAATAGTCCTTGGTGATATTGCGTATGTTGCATGCAATAATCCATCTCTTTTGGAAAGGATAAATAATATCTCCTTAGGGAATACGCCCTGGCCCGGCAACGCCAGAAAAATCGAAAAGGACATCATTCATGCACGTCTTATGGATGAAGGTATCGATCTGAAAGAGATCGCTTACGGTAGTACAACTTCTTCACTGATTGCTGTAGAATCAATAACCATCACAGGAGAAGAAATCATAAAAAAGGCAAAGGAATATCTTTTGTCAAAACTATCTCGACCTGAAAGTGAAATAATTATCGAATCAGACAGGCCCCCTATGGATAAGTTATTGCCAGCTAATGGGGGTGATGTTCTATGGGAGATTTCGCAAATCGATGCCAATAAAGATCGGGGTAATGTGCAACTCGTTGTTCGCATTTCCACCGATGAGAAACAATATTTGAAAATACCCGTATTCCTTACCATACGAACCTACGAGGATATCGTTATTCCCAATAAAAAGATTAACAGGCACGACATCCTGACGACGGATGACCTTGTGGTCAAGCGGATAGAAACCACAAAACTGGCGGG
>DBJWYX010000076.1:0-10020 GCA_052360825.1 Candidatus Wunengus sp. YC64 | reverse complement strand
GCAGATTAAAGTCTACCTGAATAGTCGGTCCCTGCCATCCACGTCCTATAGCGTCCTTGACCTTGATATCAATAGCTGGGCCGTAAAATTTCGCCTCTCCCTCCATCCGTGTGTATTTTAGTCCTTTTTTGTCGAGTGCAATTTTTAAGGCATTTTCGGCATGATCCCAAACTTCGTCCCGCCCTATGTATTTTTCCTTTTCTCCCTTACCCCGCACACTCAATTCTATCTCATATTCATTAAACCCAAAACTCGACAACATAAATTGAGCAAGCTCAATTACGCCTAAGATTTCATTTTCTAATTGCTCGGGAGTACAGAAAATATGAGCATCATCTTGTGTAAATCCACGCACACGCAGTAATCCATGCAAGACACCCGACCTCTCATATCGGTACACAGTTCCCAACTCCCCCCAACGTAAAGGTAAATCACGGTAACTGTGAAGCTTGGTTTTATACATAAGTACTGCAAAGGGGCAGTTCATGGGCTTTAAAATATATTCCTGACCGTCAACCTCAATCGGGGAGTACATGCTCTCGCGATAAAAATTCCAATGACCGCTGGTTTTCCACAAATTGATCTTCGCAATATGTGGACTGTAAACAATATCGTAACCCCTTTTGAAATGCTCTTCCCGCCAGAAATTCTCTATAATGTTGCGTATTCTGGCACCCTTTGGATGCCAAAAAGTCAGCCCCGACCCGCCTTCTTCGTGAAAACTGAAAAGGTCTAGATCTTTTCCGATTTTTCGATGGTCACGTTTTTCAGCCTCTTCAAGAAACTTTAAATATTTATCAAGCTCTTTTTGTGTGAAAAATGCCGTGCCATAAATACGTTGCAGCATGGGATTCGTTTCTTTTCCACGCCAATAAGCGCCAGCCACACTCAGGAGTTTGAATGCCTTGACCTTGCCAGTCTGATAAATGTGCGGGCCACGACACAGATCTATAAAATCTCCTTGTGTATAAAATGATACTGTATCATCCTCGATATCCTTAATAAGTTCTACCTTGAAAGGCTGACCAATGGCTTCCATTTTTTTTATGGCCAGATCACGAGGTAATTCCATTCTTTTAAAAGGAATGTCATCACGAATAATCTTAGCCATTTCTTCTTCGATCTTCTTTAAATCCTCTTCAGACAAACTATGCTGGAGGCCGAAATCGTAATAAAATCCATTTTCGATGGTAGGACCTATGCCGAGTTTTACGCCTGGGAAAAGCCTGCTGACCGCCTGTGCCATAATGTGTGAGGTGCTGTGGCGAAGGATTTCTAAACCTTCTTCTGTGTCTTCCGTGATAACAGACAGAGAAATGTCTTCTTTGATAGGAAAACTGAGGTCTACGAGTACGCCGCTAGCCTTTCCTGCCAGTGCCCTCTCACGCAAACGGTTACCTATATTGCTTGCGACTTCCCCGATAGTTATGTTGTCTTTGTACTCCTTTTTCGTCCCGTCAGGTAACGTAATCTTAACCATAATTTAGAAAACTTTTTCGTTACTCCCTATAATAACTCAAGTAAAATTCCAGATTAATATATTTTGTTTTTAACGTTATGTGCATCGAAAACTAATGGTGGGCGATATAGGACTCGAACCTATGACCTCTTGCTTGTCGAGCAAGCGCTCTAGCCAGCTGAGCTAATCGCCCTAAGTATTTCTGCTGAGCGATACGTACACTTCACCCGAAATCTTTAAAAATATCATACTTAGGTTAAAAGATGCTATCAAAAACAGTTTTTGTTGTCAAGGGAAAATGACTTTGAAATGTCTATAATTATTGATTTCCACCTAGAATTTAAAAAAAGTATTTAAAAACATTATATGCTCTGTTATGATTTGATTATTAAGATTTTCCAATTTAATATTCATAACTTTCATAAGGTAAACATCCAAACTCGGTGTCTTCGATAATTGATAAAATAAAGGAATTAAAGACCAAAAGAAACGCTGTAATCCTTGCACACAACTACCAAAGGGGAGAGATACAGGACATTGCAGACTTTGCGGGCGACTCCTTGGGACTTTCTCAGCAGGCGGCAAAGACGAAGGCTGATGTAATCGTGTTCTGTGGTGTACATTTTATGGCAGAAACTGCCTCAATCCTCTGCCCGGACAAGCTAGTATTATTACCCGATGAGCATGCGGGTTGTCCTATGGCAAATATGATAACCCTTAAAGAACTTAAGATAAAGAAAAAAGAGCATCCAAATGCCAAAGTTGTTTGTTATGTAAATAGCACAGCTGCTATAAAAGCGGAGAGCGATATATGTTGTACTTCTTCCAATGCAATGAAAATCGTCTCTTCGATTCCCAAAGAACATGAAATACTCTTTGTCCCGGATAAAAGTCTGGGAGGTTATGTATCGTCCAAACTGAACAGACCAATGATACTTTGGGAAGGATATTGTCCTACCCATCATAGGATTCTGGCAGAATACATTATCAAGCTGAAGGCAGCGCATCCAGAAGCCAGAATCGTGGTTCATCCGGAATGCACACCGGATGTGATTGCATTAGCAGATCATGTTGCCAGTACGACGGGTATTGCCAAGTATTGTAAGGAAACAGATGCCAGAGAATTTATTATCGGCACAGAGATTGGCATACTACATCGTTTAAGAAAAGAGAATCCTCAAAAGGTTTTTTATGCGATCACTCAACTTGCCGATTGCTCTAATATGAAACTCATTAGTTTGGAAAAGGTTTTGTGGTCTTTGGAGGATATGGTTTACCAGGTTAAAGTACCGGACGATATCGCAGTAAAGGCACGATTAGCAATTCAAAAAATGCTCGATTTATCGTAATAATTCACCTCAAAGGCCTGCCCTCATGTAAATGGGGGACGCAAAGAACGCGAAGAAAGACTTATGGACACAATAGAAAAACTTAGAAAATTGAAAAACATTATAAAAGATTTGGAAAGCGTTGTAGTAGCCTTTTCTGGCGGAGTGGATAGCGCCCTTGTGGCAAAAGTCTGTTATGACGTGCTTGGAGATAAAGCTATTGCTGTCACTGCACGATCTGAGACCTACCCTGCCTATGAATATGAAGAGGCAAAAAAGATAGCAAAGGAAATCGGCATCTCTCATATAACCATCGATACCAGTGAACTCGGGATCAAGGGATTTGCCGAAAATCCCCCTAACCGGTGCTATTTCTGTAAATCAGAATTATTTGGGAAACTCACAGAAATTGCCCTGGAAAAGGGGTATAAAAACGTTGCAGATGGTGCAAACCTCGACGATGCAGGTGAATACAGACCAGGACTCGATGCCGCTAAGGAACTCGAGGTGCGCAGCCCCTTAAAAGAAAGTGGATTGAGAAAAGCAGACATACGTGAAATATCGAAACACCTCAATCTTTCCAACTGGGACAAACCTTCATATGCCTGCATGTCCTCCAGGTTTCCTTACGGGCAATCCATCACAGAGGAGAAATTGACCATCGTAGCAGCAGCGGAAAATTACTTAAGAAGTATTGGACTAAAACAATTCCGCGTCAGGCACCATGACACCATTGCGCGAATTGAGGTATTGCCTCAAGACATCTCCTTGCTCTTACAAGATGGTAAACGTAACGAGCTTGTTAAAAAATTCAAGGAAATCGGCTATAAATATGTCACTGTAGATATGGAAGGCTACCGCAGCGGCAGTATGAACGAGGTTCTTGTGTCGCAAAACAATAAAAAAGGGTAATATTCAAAAAAAATATTACCCTTTTAATAAAATATCAAGAACAAATTTTATTGCATTATTGCAGTGTCAGTTCCAAGTGCTCCGGTTGTATTAGAACTTGCACGTGTACTTGCAGCCGAAGCTAAACTCCATATATTATCATAGCCCACTGTAGCCGTACCATAATAACCACATGTTGTCGTACCCTTCCATTCCACATGACCGTCAATATAAAGCACGTTTTGTCCTTTTTGATTATGGTTGTATGAAAGCGTAATTGAAGTGCTCGTTCCCATTCTATCAGCAGCAATTGCTACACCAGGGTCGTCAGCTGATGTATGGTTATCATCATAACCATAACTGCATGTGTTTGCCGTAAAAGAGGTATTTGTCGTTGTTAATGTTAAAACGCCAGTTTCCGTAACACCACTATCGCTAGTACACCTGAATATCTTTCTATCCGTGATATAAGCATCATAAAGCTTTCCCAACGATTGTCTCTCTTCATCTGCATCGTCACTGGCACTACCAGTAGTGCCAGAAGCCCCACCAGTGGGAAAAGCACCATTATTATCGTTGGCATACATATTGATAGCCAAACCTATTTGTTTTAAATTTGAGGCGCATTGTGTTCTGCGTGCTGATTCACGCGCCCTGCCTAATGCAGGCAATAAAATACCGGCAAGGATGCCGATAATGGCGATTACGACCAGTAACTCAATTAACGTAAAACCTGCACTGCTCCTTTTCTTCATCATAACTATGCCCTCCTAAAGATTGTTAAGATTTCCTTGCTTATAATTTCACGAGTTACTAATTTTCTAACCACCTCCTTTGGCACAATACAAAAGGAAATGCAGCTCTAATATTTTCAATAAAAAATGCATAATTACTACACTATATTTTGTTCCAAAGTATCCTTAAAAACAAAAAACCTTACTACAAGAATATTCATTTGAACATTTTTGTTAGCAAGGTTATTTTTCTGTTTGTAAGTTATAAATCATTTTCGGTAGCAAGGCAGTCTTTCCCTCAAAAATCCTCAAGAACTTAAAGACCCTTTACTTTGCGTCCCCTAATCGCTTAGGGTTTGCCTTTGTCGTAAAACTTTTGTCATTATATCATTAAACAAATCTCAGTCAACTAATATTTAGACGATTAACCCTTAAGTTAAAACAAGACAAAATACTTGCTAGATTTAATAAAAAACTGTAAGATGGGATTTGTTATTAATATTAAATAGTGCATCCTATGAAAGATGCGCCAATGTACATACTTAATTATATATCGGTTATTCATAGAAAAAATTTATGAAAGAAGCAATGTTTTTTGAAAAGGTTGGTGAGAACAGGGTAAAATGTTATCTTTGCCATCATCATTGTGTCATTGAGGATGGCAAAAAGGGCATTTGCCGGGTTCGTGAAAATCATAGTGGCGTACTCTACTCCCTCGTTTACAGAAAACTTATTTCAGAGAATATTGACCCTATTGAAAAAAAACCCCTTTATCACTTTTATCCTGGCACTACCTCATTTTCAGTCGCAACGGTGGGATGTAATTTCAGATGCCTGAACTGCCAAAACTATGAGATATCACAACTTCCGAAGGATCATGACCAAATTGTGGGCAGAGACGTTGCCCCTGAAGAGATCGTTGAGGATGCCTTGAGTTATCAATGTAAGAGTATTGCCTATACTTATACGGAACCCACCATTTTTTTTGAGTACGCCTATGAAATAGCAGAAATAGCCACCCAAAAGTCCCTTAAGAATGTATTTGTAACGAATGGATATACAACACGCGAGGCGCTCACTACTATAAAACCATTTCTCCATGCCGCTAATGTAGATTTAAAAAGCTTCTCAAAAGAAACGTACAAAAAGCTATGCGGTGCACGTCTGGAAAATGTACTTGACTGCATTCGCTCTTACAAAGAGATGGGCATCTGGATAGAAATTACCACTCTCGTCATTCCGGAAATTAACGATTCAGAGACTGAACTGAGGCAGATTGCAGAATTTATAAAGAGTGTAGGTCCTGAAATTCCCTGGCATGTAAGCCGTTTTTACCCAAAATATCGGTTAATTGAAAAACCACCAACTCCTGTGGGTACGCTTAGAATGGCGCGCGAAATAGGCCTTGAGGTAGGTTTACGCTACGTCTATGAGGGTAATGTCCCCGGCGAGGGAGGAGAAAATACGTATTGTTATAAATGCAAGAAAGTCCTTATCAAAAGATATGGATATCAGATTATTGAAAACAATATTGTCAATTTGAAGTGCCCGGAATGTAATACGACCGTAGACGGCATCGGCATTTAACCGTAGAACATAATGATTATGGTTCTGTTTGGATAAAACTCAAAATGAACAACTGGAGGTTGTATGGTTACACTAAAGAAAATATTATGTCCTGTGGATCACTCTGAATGCTCGTATCTTGCCTTAAAATATGCCATTTCTCTGGCATTGAAAGATGAGGCAAAGTTATACCTCATGCACGTAATCGATTCTCGTTTATACGACACGGAAATATACAAATTAAGCCCGTATAAACTCAACGAGATTGACGAATCTAAAATCCGTACAGATTTGATGAAAAGCTTACCAGAAGGGACAACGGATGTTTTAGAGGTAGAAACAATTGTAGTAAAAGGCGTACCTTTTAATGAAATTATTAATGCAGCTACTGAAATTAATGTAGATCTTATTGTAATCGGCACACATGGTAGAACAGGACTTTCTCACGTCATGTTGGGTAGTGTAGCTGAAAAAGTTGTCCGCAAAGCCCTATGTCCCGTACTTACGGTTAGAATGCCTCTCCCAATTCCTGGTACAAACTAAATTTATAATTAAAAAAGAAAGCCATTGCAGTATATTAAGAACACTGCAATGGCTTATAACAAAGGGGTCCTTGGGAGAAATTTACCTTTGTTTATATCTACCGTACTGAATATCTTCCCATATGTCTATCATGTAATTCGCCGATTTTCGACTTATTCCAGTTTGATACCCTGCTGTAATAACCAACAATTCGGGTGACTCCGTTAAGACGAGTAAAGATTCCTGTTTCAAGGGCATTGATAACCGATTTCAAATCTTGCCGAATCACCGAATCAATGTCTATGGCATATGCACATTCCAATTTATAGTTAATAATCTTTAAACAATCCTCTTTAGGCGTTTCCCCAGGAAGATCACCGTCTATCTCTAAAAACTCATGCCCTTCAATTGCCGCATCAAAGGCACTTAGCTTTTCTTCAATGAAAAACTGTATATCTTCTTTGTTACCCGTTCTCTCCAACATTGAAGGTCTTTCCAGTATTGCTGTTGTCATTTCTTCATATCTCCTTATTATTATGTGTTCTTATTATTCCTTATCCCTTACTTAACAAAACTTTTTGAAATATTAAAATCAAGCAGGATAATCTTATGAATACCTACAAATGAATTTGATTTAAAAACTCCCCACTTTACAAACTGTCTTTTCTGTCACCCCCTTTCCCTAATTAAATTTAACATACCCTGCTTACAACATATTGTATATCTGACATGGGTCGTAAATATAACACAAAAAAAACCTTTGTCAAGAAAAAATACAATATTTTGTACACATATTTATATTATATACAACAGGTGGAAGAATAAATGTTTTATTTATCGGTACTTATGATTTTATAAAATATCAGGTATTAGTCAATCCATTGTATGCATAATATGTTATTCAATTAACAAGTTTTTTATTGAAAAGACATCCCTATACTTAGTAAAATTCATTACGTGAAAAAGGCAGCCATTTTTGACATTGATGGAACAATACTCAAAAATATTTCTTCGGAAAGAGTTTTTTTCCGTTATATTCTAAATAAAGGATTTGTTACCACAAAAGATTTATTACGATTCGCAAATGTCTTCGTAAATAATCTTTTGCAGTTAAAAGGACTCTACCTTAGAAAAAACAAATATTATCTCAAAGATAAAGAGTACGAACAGGTTGTTTCTGAGATAAAAGAGTGTTTTAAAAGACAAATTTCCTCACATATTTCAGTAACTGCATTACAAGAAATAAGCAGGTTAAAAGATGCAGGTTATTTAATTATTTTACTATCCGGAACGTTAAGTCCTTTGGTAGAATGTTTCAAGAAATACTGTGACGCTGATATAGGCGTGGGTACTTGCCTTGCCATTGACAATGAAGGCAAAATAACAGGGGAAATCGACGGCATACACTCTTACAGTGGCGGAAAAGTAAAGGTCGTAAACCAACTTGTTGCAGAGCATAATATTGACCTTTCATCATCTTATGCCTATGCCAATCAATATTTAGACGTAAAATTTATGCGTATGGTAGGACACCCTATAGCGGTAAATGCAAGCCCCATGTTACGGTTGTATGCAAATATTAAACGTTGGAAGATCATGGAATTTTGAGAGGAAAGCACATGAATATCTATGACATCATGAAGCAAAGACGGAGTATTCGTTCTTATAAGCCCGACCCTGTTGAAGAAGAAAAGCTCACCAGAATATTGGAGGCTGCGCGGCTTGCCCCCAGCGCTGCCAATAGGCAACCTATCTGCTTTGTTATTATCAAAGATGAAAAAATAAAAAAACAGTTAAAGAACGCCTACGGTGAAAAATGGTTTTATACGGCACCTGTAATTATCTGTGCCTGCAGTATCCCGGAAAAAGCATGGAAGCGAGGCGATGGGAAAAACTACGCAGATATTGACGCCGCAATTGCGATGGATCATCTCATTCTTGCCGCAACAGAGGAAGGATTGGCTACGTGTTGGATTGCTGCTTTTAAAGTACCCATCATAAAATCTATTCTAAACTTACCCCTTGGAATGGAACCTGTAGCACTAACGCCTCTTGGATATCCTTTGGATATTCCGGAATCTACCTATCGTAAACCCCTGGAAGAAATGGTTAAAATCATTTAACGGGATACAGGCATCCTTAACCGTTCCCGTAATTCCTCGGCATTTTTAATAACATTTTTTTGAATTTCTTCTTTTGGTAACTGCTTTAAAGGTTCTAACTGGTAAGTAAGATAATGTTCATCCTTCAGTTTAGCAGGTATCACAATTTCAGAAAAAAAGTCAAAGGGGAAAATTTGATATAGGGGCGGTTTGATCTTCTCATAGACAATCTTTCTTTCATAGAGGAGTCTGCCTTCTGCATCTATTTTCTCGAGTGTGATCTTTCGTGTCCCGTAGTAAGTAAAAGTAGTTGTCACGGGTGTCTCACCAATCGGTTCATCATCCAGATAAACCATCGCACCGGCAGGGCTGGAATCAATTGTAAGCGATCGCAGCACACATCCGCAGAGTATGGCGCAACTGAATAAACACAATACAACAAACAAAAATACCTGTTTTGAAATTTGCCAGTACACTTTTAACCTTTATCTAAAAGACACCGTTGAAAGATCAATAATTTCTGGACGTAATGTTTCAAGGTCAAGCATCATTACAGTACTTTTACCATTTAACCATCCACAGCACTCACCGGGATTGATATACAGGGGACTACCTTGTTTAATCTCAGGAACATGGGTATGCGCACTAACAATGACGTCCGTGTTCATCTTCGACCTTTTTGAAAGACTCTCAATCATGTGAGTTACAATAATGTGTTTACCACCCAAAATGACATCGTAGGGTGGTTCATGGATGTCCTTACATACACCAAGCAAACCCTTCCGTTCACCATCGTTGTTCCCAAATATCCCTAAAAACCTTGCCTTTAGCTTCATTAATTCTTTTAGTGAAAAAGGGGCAACATAGTCACCGGCATGGATGACATACTTAAGAGCCTGGGTATTAAAAAAATGAACTGCCTTTTGAATAGCAGTAATATTATCGTGTGTATCCGCAATAATTCCAATCTTCATCGAAGTGGCATAAATTGATTATTATAATTACAAAGGCATTATACCTATACATTTTGTTTTGTGTCAATATAAGAATATGCGCGCTCTAGGAATGAGTTCTAATTTATTTGTTTTGGGTAGGACCATGTATCATATTAGTACATGGCGGAGAGGCCGGGATTCGAACCCGGGGTAGAGATTTTGTCTCTACAACGGTTTAGCAAACCGTCGCTTTCAGCCGCTCAGCCACCTCTCCGTTTATTCATGCCGTTATTGAGATATGTTTTTTTAAACAAAAGAACCACGGACGTCATTACTACATTTGTACATGAAATCCGTGGTTTTATTAATTCATTCTAACTACGCCATACACATCCGAGTATATAGCAGAGTCATAAACCATAGATACTTGGCGGAGGGAGTAGGATTCGAACCCACGGGAGACTTTCGCCTCCAGCAGTTTTC
>DBJWYX010000075.1:0-10060 GCA_052360825.1 Candidatus Wunengus sp. YC64 | reverse complement strand
GCCTGTTGTGGGTCTGAAATAATTTCTGCTGAGTGAGGTTTTAACGTAAAATATGGCAAGATTATTAGAAAAATATCAAAAGCAAGTAGTACAGGAACTCATAAAGAAGTTTAATTATAAAAACAAACTCTCGCTGCCTAAGCTACAGAAGATTGTGGTTAATATGGGTGTAGGCAGGGCAGTTGATAATAAAAAACTCATTGAGGAAGCAATGAAACATCTGACGATAGTTACTGGCCAAAAACCGCTTGTTACCGTAGCAAAAAAAGCAATAGCTGGTTTTAAACTACGCAAGGGTCAGGCAATTGGATGTAAAGTTACGTTGCGGGGGAAAAGGATGTTTGAATTTTTGGATCGTTTAATTAGTATTGTGTTACCGAGAATAAGAGATTTTAGGGGCATTTCCCCAAAGGCATTTGATGGCCGTGGTAATTATACCTTGGGTCTGACAGAGCAGATCGTATTTCCTGAAATAACTATCGAGAGTGTGGAATTTGTTCAGGGTATGGATATTACCATGGTTATATCCGGTAATTCAAACGAGCAATCCTGTGAATTGTTAAAATTATTGGGTATGCCTTTTAGGTCAGAATAAGGAGTACGAATGGCAAGAAAATGCTTGTTAGAAAAATCAAAAAAAGAGCCAAAGTATAAAACGAGAAAATACAACAGATGTCAGTTATGCGGACGTCGCAGGGCATACTATCGTAAATTTCAAATCTGCAGACTTTGTTTTAGAAAACTTGCTTCAAAGGGAGAGATTCCAGGCGTAAAAAAAGCAAGTTGGTAGAAAGTCAGTTATTACAGAATAGTATTAATAATAAGGAAAATAATAATGTGTATGACAGATCCGATTTCTGATATGCTGACGCGTGTTAGAAACGCAAGCGTGATTAAACGAGAAAGTGTGGATGTTTCCTCATCCAAGGTAAAGTCGGCAATCTTAAAAATATTAAAGGAAGAAGGCTATATCAAGGATTTTAAAGAGATGCCAATGGGGAGTAACAAAGCTTCCATAAGGATCTACTTAAAGTATGGCCCATTAAAACAGCAAATAATTAATAAAATTGAGAGAGTAAGTAAATCAAGTAGACGGATATATAGGAAGACTGAGAAAATTAGTAAAATCTTTGGTGGAATTGGTACTGCGATATACTCCACATCGAGAGGTATTGTAAGTGACAGGGAGTGTAGAAAACTAAAAATCGGTGGTGAGTTGATTTGTATTGTGTCGTAAGCGATTTATCTGGATAGAGGATTTAAGATGTCACGAATAGGAAAACAACCCGTTAAAGTTCCAAACGATGTAAAAGTGTCAATAAGCGGTAATACGTTAAATATCGATGGTTCAAAAGGAAAACTATGTCAGACATTTCATCCTGACATAGCTATAGAATATATTGATCGGGATAAGCAAATTGTAGTAAAAAGATCTTCCGATGAAAAATATCATAGGGCATTGCATGGTTTGACGCGTTCGTTAATTTCAAACATGGTATTGGGTGTAACTAAGGGTTATTCCAAGAATCTTGAGATTGTTGGACTGGGTTTCAACGCTAAGGTTCAAGGTAAAGATCTTGTATTATTACTTGGGTATACGCACCCGGTAAGTTTGGAGATACCGAAGGGAATAAAGGTAGAAGTTACGAACCCAACTAATCCTGCAAAGCTTACAGTATCTGGGCCAGACAAGCAAATGGTGGGACAATTTTCTGCTGTAATCAGGGGTAAGAGACCACCTGAGCCGTATAAAGGAATGGGTGTTAAATACGAAGATGAGGTTATTAGAAGGAAGGCTGGGAAAGCAACCACATCCGGTGCTGCATAACAGTATTAATTAAGGATTTTTAGATATGGATCATATAAAGGAAAAATTACGAAAAAGAACACGACGTCACCTTAGAATTAGAAGGAAAGTAGTAGGAACTGCCGAGAGACCACGTTTGAGTGTGTATCGTAGTTTAAAGCATATTTATTGTCAAATTATTAATGATATAGAAGGAAGGACGTTAGTGGCGGCTTCAACGGAATCACCTGATCTTCGATCACAGATTAAATACGGAGGGAATGTGGTTGCGGCTGAGATCGTTGGGAAAAAAATTGCAGAAGAGGCAAAAAATAAGGGTATTACAAAAGTTGTGTTTGATAAAGGCGGTTATAAGTATCACGGTAGGATAAAGGCCTTAGCTGAAGCTGCAAGAAAATACAATTTGAGTTTCTAAAATCTGATTCGTACAAGGAGAATCACTTGGCGCGTTTGGAAGAACCTGTAAATATAGAAGAAACAGTTGTAAGGATTAATCGTTGTACAACGGTAACAAAGGGCGGTAAGTCAATGAGTTTTAGCGCCTTAGTAGTCGTTGGAGATAAAAAGGGAAGTGTTGGAATTGGATTTGGTAAGGCGAGGGAAGTACCCAACGCAGTTAATAAGGCCGTTAAAGAAGCTAAAAAGCAAATGGTTAAAATACCATTGAAAGGCGATACCATACCACATGAGGCATGGGGAAGATATAAAGCAGCCAATGTGTACTTAAGACCGGCATGTTCTGGTACCGGAATAAAGGCCGGCGCTTCAGCGCGAGCCGTGATCGAGTATGCAGGCATTAAGAACATATTAACAAAATGTTACGGTAAGAGAAACCCGCTGAATGTGGCTAAGGCAACATTGATGGGTTTGAAAGCTTTGAGAACAAAAGAAGAGGTTGGAGAACTGAGGGGAGTGAAGATAGAATGAATCTTTTTGATATAAAATCAATACCTTTTCCCAGAAAACGTAAAAAGCGGGTAGGTCGAGGTAGGGGATCAGGTATGGGAAAAACCTCCTGTAGAGGAGGTAAAGGAGCAACGGCAAGATCTGGAAATGAAACAAGTATACAGTTTGAAGGTGGACAAACTCCGCTCTTTCGTCGTTTGCCAAAGAGGGGATTCAATAACCCGTTTAAAAGAGAATATAGTGTAGTTAATGTAAAGGATATTGAACGGTTTGATAATGGTACCCATGTAAATCCTGAAAAATTAATGGAAGTTGGGCTTATAAGAAAGATATTAGACGGTGTAAAGGTATTGGGTGACGGTGAAATCACAAAACCTGTAACGGTGAGTGCGCATAAATTTAGTAAGGTTGCGATAGAAAAGATTAAAGCCGCGGGTGGAGAAATAAAGGTCTTATCATGATCGAACAATTTGGAAATATTTTTCGAATACCGGAGTTACGTAAAAAAGTACTCATAACCCTCGGCCTTATCGCTTTATGCCGCATTGGGGTTTATATACCAATTCCTGGAATAGATACAACAGTATTAAAATCATACTTCCATCAATTTACGCAAACTGGCGTTGGACAGTTATTAGGATTGGTTGATATGTTTGCCGGTGGTGCATTGGCTTCAGGTGCAATTTTTGGCTTAGGGGTTATGCCCTATATTAGTGCGTCCATCATTTTTCAATTGCTCGTAGGCGTAGTGCCTTATCTTGAAAAATTACAGAAAGAAGGCGAAGTTGGAAGGAAAAAAATTAATCAGTATACGAGACTAGCAACGGTAGGGTTATGCCTGTTTCAGGCGTTTGTCATGACGCGAACGCTTTATACGGTAGAATTTAATGGTGTTCCTGTTATACCGGTATATCTCCAGGGTATTGGGTTCCAGTTGATGGCGGCGCTTCTCTTGACAACCGGAACTATGACCATGATGTGGATCGGAGAACAAATTGAAGAACATGGTATTGGTAGTGGAATATCAATAGTAATTATGGTTGGTATCATTGACCGTTTACCTTGGGCTTTCTCTCAGGTGATGCAAAATTTTACCTTTTCTGTTACACCTGCCGAACATCAGATTGGTATTGTGAAATTAATCGTCCTGTTAGGGATGTTTCTTGCGATTGTCGGTGGGGTTATATATATTACCCAGGGTCAAAGGCGGATACCTGTCCAGCAGGCAAAACATACACGTGGAAGAAAGGTATACGGCGGACAAAGGCATTTCTTGCCGCTTCGGGTTAATCAAGCTGGTGTAATGCCCATTATTTTTGCGCAATCTTTATTAATATTCCCTGCTGCTATTATGCAAGGCATTCAGGTGCGTTTTGAACCTGGAAGCTTTGGATATTGGATTACTTCTCGTTTGTCAGAAGTTTTGCAAGGCGGTGTGATTTATGTTATTCTTTATATACTTCTCATAACGTTTTTCTGTTACTTTTGGACAGCGATACAATTCAATCCTAAAGAAATGTCAAATAATATGAAGGACTATGGAAGTTTTGTTCCGGGAATCAGACCAGGCCAGAGGACGGCAGAATACTTAGAAGGTATCATGGGTAAGATTACATTGGCTGGGGCTGCTTTTTTAGCGTTAATTGCAATATTACCGAAAATTGTGGCAGGTGGTTTTGAACTTAACCGCGCTATAGCCGGTTTTTACGGTGGAACGGGTTTGCTTATTATCGTTGGTGTGGCGCTTGATATGGTTCAGAGAATAGAGTCCCATATGATTATGAGACAGTATAGCGGGTTTTTAAGCGGTGGAACCCGAATAAGAGGAAGAATGGGATGATGATTGTGTTTCTTGGGCCTCCGGGAGCAGGTAAGGGAACCCAAGCAGAATCGATTAGTAAACGGGAAAAAATTCCTCATATATCTTCTGGGAATTTACTAAGAGAAGCAGTTGAAGCTGGTACTGAGACAGGGAAAAAAGCGAGAAATTACATAGAAAAGGGTCTTTTGGTTCCTGATCAAATAGTTGTTGATATCATCAAGGATCGCATATTAAAAAATGATTGTAAGGTAGGTTTTGTTTTAGATGGTTTCCCGAGGACGCTTTCACAGGCAAAAGTGTTAGACGAGATGCTGAGAAATCTTGGAAATCGTTTGGATATGGTTTTTTATTTTTCTGTATCCAAAGAAAGTGTGGTCCAAAGATTGTCAGGCAGGTTGATTTGTGGCGCTTGCGGTGCAAACTATCATAAAATTTATGTTCCATCTTCAAAAGACGGACTTTGTGATAAATGTGGTGGTAAATTAAATCAACGTGCGGATGATAAACCTGAAACAATACTGGAAAGATTAAGGGTGTATCATGAACAGACCGAGGGCTTGATTGGTTACTATAAAAAGAGTGGTATTTTGAGAGAAATTTCGAGTGACGACAGGCGGATTGAAATGATTACTAAAAATATATCGGATACTATTGAGCATACATTGCAAAAAAAGTCCTTGATCGGTCGAGGGGTAAACTGAGTTGATAGTTTGTAAATCCCCCCGCGAGATTGAAATAATGAGGGCTGCGGGAAAGGTCGTAGCTAACGCACTAAGATTAGCCAAAGAGATTGCTGGAAAAGATGTAACGACGGATTATCTGAATAGAGAGCTTGAAAAGTATATAATAAGTCAGGGTGGGATACCTATTTTTAAAGGATACAGAGGGTTCCCAAAAAGTATTTGTGCGTCGATAAATGAAGAAGTTGTGCATGGAATTCCCGGACCGAGAAAATTAAGGGAGGGAGATATACTCAGCATCGATGTTGGAGTTGGCTATCGAAAATATGTTGCCGATGCTGCATTAACGATACCTATAGGAGAAGTTACACCAGAGGCTAAAAGACTTATAGAGGTGTGCGAAAAGTCGCTGTACATGGCAATTAATGTTATAAAATCAAATAAAAAACTATCTTTGATATCAAGTACAATACAAGAATATGTTGAAAAAAGTGGTTATTCTGTTATCAGAAATTACACTGGTCACGGGATTGGGAGGTGCATGCACGAAGACCCACAGGTGCCCAATTTTGTGAGCAAATCATTGTTAGAAGCAGATGAAATTTTAATGTCTGGTGTTACTATTGCCATTGAACCCATGATATGTATGGGTAAGTATGACACTGAGGTCTTAAACAATAAGTGGACAGTGGTGACGAAAGACAGAAAATTATCCGCACATTTTGAACATACAATTGTGGTTACCGAGAATGGTGCAGACATTCTAACGCAATGAAAAAAATTTCTGAAACAGTCGTACCCATTTAAATATGCCTAAAGAAGAACCCATAAAGGTAGAAGCAACGGTAAAAGAAGCACTTCCCAATGCGATGTTTAAGGTAGAATTGCAGAATGGACATAAAGTACTCGCACATGTTTCCGGGAAGATGCGGATGCATTTTATTAAAATATTGCCAGGCGACAAAGTGACAATTGAAATGTCACCTTATGACCTCGATAAGGGCAGAATTATTTATAGACAAGTTTAGTGTCGATTCTAAAATCGACTAATAAGTTTTTAGGATGATAAACGATGAAGGTACGATCTTCTGTGAAACGAATTTGCGAAAACTGTAAAATAGTTCGAAGGAAAAATGTAGTTCGTGTAATCTGTTCTAATCCGCGCCATAAACAGAGGCAAGGGTAATTCAGACTAATTTAGAGAATAATTTAGAAAGGAATTGATTAATGGCGAGAATTGCTGGAATAGACATTCCCGCAGATAAAAGGATTGTTATTGCTCTCACATACGTATATGGGATTGGTAAGGCTTTGTCCCAGAAAATACTGAAAGCTGTGAATATCGATGAGAACATACGTGCGAAGGATCTTCATGAAGATCAGTTGAGTACGTTGGGCGCTTATATAGAAAAGAATTTTTCTACTGAGGGGCAGTTACGTCGACAGGAAATGCAGAATATTGTGCGTATGAAAAGCATTAATTGTTATCGTGGGATCCGCCATAAGGTAGGTTTACCTGTGAGGGGACAAAGAACAAAAACAAATGCACGCACGAGAAAAGGTCGCAAGAAGACGGTAGCCGGTAAAAAGAATGTAAAAGAATTGGGTTAGTATGACGCTCATGTCGTCCTCTCGATTGAAGCAGGGTTAAACTTAAGAATTATTTATGGAAATCAAAGAAACAATAGGAGAGCTGTTAAAATCGTGTAAGGAGTTGTTAAAGATAATTGAATTGGATCTTGACCAATCCAGTGATGAGCGAGATATAAAGAAGTTTAACGAAGTAATAGGGTTTTGTGAGCAAGTTGTACGAATCATAGAAGCGTATCCACAGGACAAGGAAATTGTTTTTCTCGATTGTTCGTGTGGTAAATCATATTTATCATTTGTGCTGAATATTATCCTGAAAAAGCACTTTGCTGTAAATACCTATTTTTACGGTGTTGATACTAATCCAATACTGATAGAAAAATGTGATCGAATTAAAAACAGCCTAGGCTTTCAAAATATGCATTTTATTAACGGCAGAATAATTGATGCTCAGCCTGAAAAGCCTGTGGACATTGTGATTGCATTGCATGCGTGTGATATTGCAACGGACGAGGCCATTGCCAAGGGCATTAAATCAGGGGCAAAATATATAGTTGTAGTTCCCTGTTGTGAAAACCAAATCAGGAGTCGCTTAAAGGTAGGGCATCCGCTTGTCGACTTGACTGATTTTGGGCTTTTAAGGTATCGGTTCGCCGATATTTTGACGGAAGCATTAAGGGCACAATTTCTTACTGGTGCTGGCTATCATGTAAAACTGACTGAGGTAACGTCCCCTAAGTTTACCCCAAAAAATTTAATGATAATAGCTCGAAGGAAAAAAGGAAACAAAAGGTATAATTTGGACAAATATAAAAGACTGAACGAAATGTTCAACACAGAGTTTGTGTTAAATAATTATTTTAGCGAATGTGAGCTGGATCAAAATAGTTTACTTAGTCCTGTTAACTGATAGAGAAATTGTTTCGTTTGAGGATAAAAAATAATCATGTCAAGTGTAGGTAAGAAAAAAATAAGGCGTAATGTTTCACGAGCGGTTGCGAACATCAAGGCTACTTTTAATAATACATATGTGACGATATCTGACGTTAATGGTGAGACGATATGTTGGGCAAGTGCTGGCACGGTAGGTTTTAAAGGGTCGCGCAAAAGTACTCCATTTGCAGCTCAAAAAGCGGCATCGAGTGCGGCAGAAAAGGCGCAAAAGTATGGGGTGCAGGAAATTGAAATTAGAGTCAAAGGTCCAGGTCCTGGCCGGGAATCAGCCATCACAGCGCTTCAGGCGGCAGGTCTGAGTATAAAGGCGATTGAAGATGTGACACCGCTTCCCCATAATGGTTGTCGTCCAAGGAAAAAACGCAGAGTATAATAGGTTTTAAAAAGAGGTTTGAGAAAGGAAAAAAATGGCTAGATACGTTGGTCCCCAGTGTAGATTATGCAGGAGAGAGGGTGAAAAACTATTTCTTAAAGGGATTAGATGTGATACGGTTAAGTGCGCAATTACAAAGCGGAAGTATCCTCCCGGTCAGTTTACATGGGGTAGAGGCAAGTTATCAAAATATGGAATTCAATTTCGGGAAAAGCAGAAAATGAAACGTTTTTATGGAATTTTAGAAAGGCAATTCCGAAATTATTTTAGAAAGGCAGAACGGCAAAAGGGAAATACGGGAGAGAATCTCTTAGCTATGTTAGAGAGAAGGTTGGATAATGTTTTATGTTTAGTCTCGTTTGCTGGATCGAGGAAAAGTGCCAGACAGTTAATTCGTCATGGCCACGTAACGGTTAACGATAAAAAGGTGGATATTGCTTCTTACCTGGTAAAGGTGGGAGACGTTATAAAACCAAAAAATACTGAGACAAACCTAAATATGGTGAAAGCGAATATAGAATTATTAAAAGGCCGCAACATTCCTGCATGGATAGAATTTAGAGCTGACGTACCGGAGGTAGTAGTAACGCAACTTCCAACAAGGGAAGATATTTCTGTTCCTGTTCAAGAACACCTAATTGTAGAACTGTGTTCTAAATAAAGAAATTTGGTTGGTTCAATTCATTCCGCAACTGTAAAGTCAACTGATATATTTGGCATAGCCTCACAGAGTTTTGTTTTCTTAAATATATTATTGTTCACAATATAACAATTTATTTTATTTTGAAATCCCTTATTACTGAATTAGGGGGAAAAATATGCGAATAAGGTGGAGAGGTCTTGAGCTTCCCGTCCGGGTGGATGTGGAACATGAGACTTTGACCGATACATATGGAAAGTTTATAGCTGCTCCTTTTGAGCGTGGATTTGGTCATTCTGTGGGGAATAGTTTACGGAGGATTATGCTTTCTTCGTTAGAAGGCAGTGCGGTTGTGTCTGTTAAGATTGACCGGATAAGTCACGAATTTACCCATATACCTGGTATAGTCGAAGACGTAACAGATATTATGTTAAATATCAAAAACCTCGTTGTGAAGTTACACACCGATCAGCCTAAAGTGATAAAAATTGAAGCGAATAAAAAGGGTGAAGTAAAAGCAAAAGATATTATAACGGATGATAATATAGAAATTCTGAATGAGGATTTACATATTGCCACGCTCTCTGAGGACGTTAATTTCAAAGTAGAGATGGAGGTACGAAATGGCCGGGGGTATGTAACTGCCGAAGAAAATGAACCTGAGGAACAGGAGATTGGATTAGTAGCGGTGGATTCTATATTTTCTCCTGTAAGGAACGTTCGTTTTGCAATTGAAGAAACACGCGTTGGCAGACGCACAAACTATGATAGACTCATCATGGAAATATGGACAAACGGCGTAGTGTCAGCAGAGATGGCCCTTGTTGAGTCAGCAAAAATTTTGAGAAAACATTTAAATCCATTTGTACAGTACTTTGAGATCGGCAGAGAATTGCAACAGGTTGAAAAGAGGATGGGAATTGAATCTGCTCCGGAGATATCAGAGGAAGAGCTTAACAAAAAATTGAGTATGTCTATAACGGAATTGGATTTGTCAGTAAGGGCTTCCAACTGCCTTGAAACTGCAAAAATAGCAACGGTAGGCGACCTTATTGCGAAAACAGAGGAACAGCTTCTCGAGATAAAAAACTTTGGTAAAACTACGTTAAAAGAGGTTAAGAAAAAATTAACACAACTAAATTTAATGATCGGGATGCCTATACCGATTAAACAAATAGAAAAAGGGAAAGGATAATTCCATGAGACACAGAATGAGGGGAAGACATTTATCCAGGACTGCCTCACATAGAAAAGCGCTGAGGCAGAACATTGCAAATAGTCTTCTTTC
>DBJWYX010000074.1:0-10117 GCA_052360825.1 Candidatus Wunengus sp. YC64 | reverse complement strand
CGATCATCTCCCAGATAATAAACAGGGGAATAAGAACAAGCACCCGCGCCCTTGGAAAGGTAACCATATAAGCACCCAGCACTCCAGCGACTGCCCCGCTTGCCCCAACACAGGGGATTCCTGATTGACTGTTAAAATAGACATGCACAACGGCAGAACCAATCCCGCAGATGAGATAAAACAGGATGAATTTAAAACGACCGAGCTTATCTTCAATATTATCCCCGAAAATCCACAAGTACCACATATTCCCTATGAGATGAATAAACCCTCCATGTAGAAACATAGAACTGAGAAAAGGAAAATAGGTATTTACAAAAGTGGAACCGGGGATATCTGCGGAATAGAATACTTTGACGGGAATAACGCCAAATTGAAAGAGGAAGGAATCTAATTGGCGTCGTCCTAAGGAGAGTTCGAAAAGAAAAACAAGGACGTTTAAAAGAATAATACTAACAGTAACAAAGGGAAAGGTACCCGACGGATTTCGATCACGGAGAGGTATCATTTAGTCTTGATACTAATGAATTCCAAAGTTGCAGTTGTAGTGCGAACTTCAGTTCGCAGAGGATATAAGCGAACTGAAGTTCGCGCTGCATTGATTTCTGCTGTCAACCTGCCAGAAACTACCATCGAACGGTCTTCGCAAGCAATTTATAATAGGGAAAATTTCTTCCAGGGCATTCTGTCTCCCTGAAATGCCTGTGCATAATTATATTTTCTGAAGGGATACGACACCGGTCCTGGAGATACCCTACTAATGTCGAAAGCGAGGCCATTTGAGCCGCTGTGGGATAGCTTTCATTGAAATTTCCCACAAGGCATATTCCAATACCGTAATGATTGTATTCCTGCACACCGGCATGGGCGCCATCTATCTGATTTATCCATCTACTGCCTATCTCAATCTCTCCATCGCGAGAACCATGCCCATTCCCTATCACAAAATGATATCCCAAGCCATTCTCCCAACCCCTTTTCTCCCGGTGATATTTATCAAATTCAGTGGCGCAGCCGGTTGGCGAGGCGCTGTGATGAACGACAACGTATTTCCAGTCCCGTACGAAATAACGATCCAGTTGACTGACGATGTAAGGTTCTACTTTTTTGGGAGGCTTCACGGTAGTGACCGGTTTGAATGCAGGCGGGGCATAACAACCGCATAAATAAAAGATGGTAAGAAAAGATAGAAAAATATAACTTTTCCACCGAAAGTGCATGGGCAGTCTCCTGAAATGATGTTCAATTCTTTCATGCAAACCTAATACGTCCTATTTATTCTGGGGGGAAGTATACCATAAGCGTGGTTTTTGTCAAAAAAAATTTATTTTTATATAAAAGTACAGACATAGAAATCAATAGGCCATTATTGATACTTTTGTACATATTTGAACCACTTCCTCCTTTTAATAAAAGATCTGAAACTCATTTGAAAAATTTGTAAATACAATTTTCTCCTGTTGACATACTATCAAACAAATATTAAGATTAAATCAAATTGATAAAAACCAATGTATGGCATATTTTTTGATTAATAAATGAGGAATCTTTAGTTACCATGAAAATAGAAACATGAAAATTTCAAATTCCACCTGAAATAACAAAGGTTGCTGCTTCGGGTATTTTCAAAACAATAAGATAATAACTTAGATTCATCAAACTTATCTTCTAAGCATGATAGAAAAATACCTTCATAAACGTAATATGCAAATTTTCACCGCCTTGTGGTTTATCCTCGCCTTTCTTTCCCAAATCTCATTCCTTTCCCCTCAAACTTTTGCCAAAGAAAACACGGTCATCATTGTTCAAAGCCAGCAAATTGGAGCTTATAACGAAGCAATTAAGGGGTTTGAAGAAGGATGCAAGGGAAAAAACATCTCCATAAATGCAATCTATAACCTGAATGGAGATGCAGACGAAGGCAAAAGAATCATTCAAGATATCAAGGACAGCAAACACAAACCCGATCTTGTCCTGGCTGTGGGCATACTCGCTGCCACCCTCGTAAAAGAGCAATTCACCGATACCCCCATTATCTTCTGCATGGTAATCAATCACAAGCGATTTAACCTGGAGGGCACCAATATAACGGGTATTTCTTCGGAGGTGTCCGTGGAAGATCAATTTACCATTCTCAAAGAGCTTCTTGGCGCGCGTAAAAATGTAGGGGTCATTTATGATCCTGCAAAGACCGGGAATATCGTCTCGGAGGCTGACCGCGTGACAAAAAAACTTGAATTTAATTTCATTAAAAAAGAGGTCACGTCGGAAAGTGAAGTTGCGCCGGCGCTAAAAAATATGATCGATAAAATTGACGCCTTATGGATGATACCTGATAGTACGGTCATTACAAAGACCTCACTCAATGCTATCTCGAAAACACTTTTAGAACATCACCTGCCGATATTCTGCACTTCGGATGCAATAGTGAAGGCAGGGGCACTCGTTTCGGTTTCACCAGATTATGTCTACACGGGTCGTCAGGCAGCCCGAATGGCACAAACGTTATTGAGCAATCCTACGACAACTTCGCTCGGCATTAAACAACCGGATAAATTGAAGTTGACCTTAAATACCCAAACTGCGGAAATAATCGGGATAAATCTGACATCCTTTCAAGCCCATCCGGATGTAGTTTTATATCCATAATATTTTGATTTTATAATCACATGTTTAGCCTTCGCACTAAACTTATCCTCTTTATGGGTATACTGATAATCATTATCGGAATACTCAGTTGTCTCTTCTTTTTAATCTATTCAAAAAGACAACAGGAAGAGGCGCTGAGAAAATTAGGCACGTCTCTTGTTATACTGCTCGCTCAGGACAATGAGGTCAAACATGCGCTGAACTACACACAGTCGGCATTTTTGGACGCCCCTGTCAAAAAGATCCAGGCGCTCGACAGGGAAGAGGAAATTGGTTACTGGCGGATATCAAATATTAAAACAATTCTGATCGAAGAGAAGGCGTCGTGGCTAAAAGTCCAGATGAAAGAAATTCCCACCAGACATGACTACCAAAGTCAGGATGCACAGATTACCCATCGCATGATCACCTCTTCCGGCGAGACTTTTTATGATTTTTCGATTCCCGTTGTTGAGAAGCAGACCTTTTCTGAAGAAGCATTCGCAGCTCAGCTTTTGGGAGAAGTTCCTGCAAAAGCAGAACAAAAGATTTTAGGTTTCGTACAAATCGGTTTATCCCCGTATAAATTGAATGAAAGAATTCACAGGATTATTCTGCGAAGCATTATTCCTATGGGAGCGTGTATCGTTTTTGGAGGAATATGCATTACATTCTTTCTTACCAAATACTTTGTTTCTCCCATACGACACATGGCGAGCATTACCCTTGATATCGCCAAGGGGAACCTCACACGCTCAGTAAATATCCGCTCCAGAGACGAGATTGGGCAACTGTCCATGAACTTCAATCAGATGACCCGGGCGCTCAAGACATCTTATGATGAAAAAGAAAAGATTATGGCGCAGCTACGGGAAAATGTTAACAACCTGTCCAACGCAAATAAAGAATTAATCAAAATAAATGAACAATTGAACGAAGCGCAAGAACGCCTGGTACGTTCGGAGAAATTGGCCGTCGTTGGTAAATTGGCATCAGGCGTTGGACATGAATTGAGAAATCCGCTTGGATCCATCAGGAACGCACTTTTTATCATAAAAAAGAAAACCACAAACACCCGTGGATTAAACGATGATCAAAAAGTAAATCAATTAGTGGAAATCATCGAGAAGGAAACAGACCGGAGCATAAAAATCGTCAACGACCTTTTAGGATTCTCAAGGACGGCAAAACCTGCCGTATCTCCCACGAATATTCGTTCCCTTATTGAATCTTCTCTTTCAAGACTTAAAATGTCTGAAAAAATCAACAAAGTTATCCAGGTAGAAGACTCCCTGCCCCTCATACCTGTCGATGCAAACCAGATCGAGCAGGTATTGATAAACCTTATTCAAAATGCCCTGGATGCCATGCCGGGCGGCGGTTGGTTAACAATCCTTGCACAAAGAGAAGACAAATTTTTAGTCATTACGATAACTGATACAGAGTGTGGTATACCTGATACTGTTAAAAATAAGATATTTGACCCCCTGTTTACCACAAAACCCAAAGGAATTGGACTGGGGCTGGCCATCAGTTTAAACATTATTCAGAGACACGAAGGATTTATTGATTTAAAGAGTAAAGAAGGGGAAGGGACAAGTTTTACCGTTAAATTACCCATCACTAAAACATAAAGGACAAAAAATGATACAAGAAATACCGGATAAAATCTGTATCATGCTGGTAGATGATGACCCCTCAATTTTACAAACCACAACCGTTATCCTGGAGGAGGAAGGATACGACGTCCTGACCTGCGGTGGAGGAAAAGAGGCGATTGACAAATTTAACGACAGCGTCTTTGGAGTCATACTGGATATTAATATGCCGGACATGTCCGGGCTGGACGTCTTTGAGATTCTCAAATCCAAAAATCAGTACATCCCCATCATTTTTCATACAGGCTATGACGAAAGGGAAAAAAGGATTGATATCCGCAAGCACTTTCGGCCACATGCCTATGTCGTTAAGGGCAGCGATCCTGAACAACTGCTCGATACGGTTGCGGGTGCTGTAGAATCATACAAAAATATCGTGGAAAACGTTAAGCTCAATGAAACCCTCAAGGAACGAAACAAACTCATCGAAGAATTCAATCACACTCTGGAAGACAAGGTGAAAAAACAGGTAGAAGAAATTCAGAGGACCAGCCGTTTAAAAAGGTACGTCTCTCCGCAAATTGCCGAAAGCATTATCTCGAATGGAAGCGATAAATACCTGATTAATGCCAGAAAATTATTGACGATATGCTTTGCCGATCTAAAAGGCTTTACCGAGGCATCTGAAAGTATGGAGCCGGAAGATACGATAAATTTATTAAACGAATATTTCACTGAAATGACCAAAATTATCTTTATCTACGGAGGCACACTTGACAAATTCATCGGGGACGGCATCCTTGTTTTTTTTGGAGATCCGATTAGTTTTGAGGACCATGCCGAGCGGGCTGTCAGGATGGCCATAGATATGCGTAATAAAACGCAGGACCTCCGAAAACACTGGCTCGATCACGGCTGCAATATCGATATTTGTTTTGGCATAAATACCGGATATGCTACGGTGGGGAATATCGGCTCAGCTACCCAATTGAGTTATACGGTCATAGGACACCAGGTCAATATCGCCCATAGATTACAACTTGAGGCGAAGGCAGGCCAGATTTTGATTACGCCGCGGACATTGAATGAAATAAAAAATATAAAACTGGAAACAGAGGAAATTAAAAACGTAAAACTAAAGGGCGTTAATAAACCCACCAATGTTTATAATGTAATACGGCACACGCAGGGAACATAATCACGGGACTCAAAACAAAATATGTGTAAGGAAGGAGAAGGGGTGAAGGTGGAGAAAAGAATTAACGGTTACAATTTTTTGCTATTAAGTCCATCAAATTTCCCGCTATGTCCTGCCTGGTCTCACACCTCGATTCTACCTCTTTGTGTGAGTTGACGAGATAGGCGCGGTGTCTGTCTCTGTCAATTTCGTTCTGATTATTAGCAACGACTAAATCCGCCCCGCTTTCTATCATGGATGCATATGCCCTCCCGACAAGTTCATCTCTCGATAAGCCTGCCTCTAATTTAAACCCTATCAAAAAAGCATGCGGCCATAAAGTCCGTATTTGCTTTATAACCTTGGCCGTTTTTCGTAAGGTTATCGTCAACGTATCTTTAATCGAGGCTATTTTACCCTCACTCTGTTTTTCCGGGGCATAATCCAGCACCGCCATTGCATGGACAATGGCATCGAATGATTTACCTTTCAGTTTGTCCTGAATTGTCGTCAAGAGGTCATCAATTGTTTCTATTTCAATCAGCGTAAGTCGAGGGGCATAATCTTTGCCTAATAAGGCAATGTCGGGAATGCTGCTTCCTGTTCCATAAACAAAAGTTACGAAGGCATCCCTTTTCAGGGCTTCTGTTGCGATAGTAGCTCCCAATTTGCCCGTGGATTTATTACTAATATACCTTACGGCGTCTATATAGCCTCTCGTCGGTCCGGAGGTTATCAGGATATTTTTACTTTCTAAATTCCCCATGCCTCTTACGCTTTCTGACTTTAAATTCGGTTGCCTTCGACAGCAAATTTTCTTACGCTGGTTCAGGCTTGTAGCCTGAACCAAAAAAGTTCGGTTCAATCGAGGACGATTGAACCGGCAAAAAGTGGGAATGACAAAGATTATGTTGAAATTCCCAAACGCTTAATTATGATAACAGCCCTACAGAAAAGATACAATGCATATTTTTAACCTATTGCAATAGCAGACAATGACATTGAAATGCATGGCTTTTCCTTGACCCTGAAGCAATTTAGCAGTAATATTGCAGGGTCAATGCCACACGCATAGCGGGTGGTATTGACTCAGGAAAGGAGTGTATTCATTTACATGAAAGAACCGGAATCCTTATTTTTGCCAGAAAATTCACTTGGTATTGTTACCGACTTATACCAGATTACTATGGCTGCCGGATATTTTGATCAGCATAAGCAGGATATTGCAACCTTTGAACTGTCAGTTCGCCATCTGCCTAAAAACCGTTCCTATCTCATTGCAGCGGGACTGGAACAAGCGCTGCACTATCTTACCCATATCAAGTTTTCAGCAGAGGCCATTCAATATTTAAGGCAGTCTCCTGTCTTTAACCACGTAAGTCACAAATTCTTTGAATATCTGAAGAACTTTCGTTTCAGCGGCACAGTCCACGCCGTGCCCGAAGGAACAACCGTTTTTGCGGAAGAACCCATACTTCGGGTAACCGCTCCTATTATAGAGACGCAGATTGTGGAAACGTATCTTCTTTCTGCCATAAACTTCCAGACGTTAATCGCAACCAAGTCGTCAAGAGTTGTTTATGCAGCAAAGGGGCGCGAGGTAATTGATTTCGGCACGCGCCGAGCCCACGGCCCACAGGCTGGAGTCCTGGCCGCAAGGGCAAGTTTTATTGGCGGGTGCAATGGCACGTCAAATGTGTTTGCGGCTTATAAACTGGGCATTCCCGCCGTCGGAACCATTGCCCATTCATGGGTAATGGCCTGTGAGAATGAACAAGACTCATTCCGCAAATTCCACGAAATATTTCCCGATAACACCATCCTCCTTATCGACACGTACGATACCCTGGCCGGCGCAAGGCATGCAGCACTGATCGGCAAGAAATTAAAGAGTGTACGTATCGATAGTGGGGACTTATTGAAACTGAGCAGGGAAGTGCGAAAAATTCTCGATGCCGGGGGATTACAACATGTCAAGATCGTCGCAAGCGGAGATTTGAATGAGGAACGTATTGATGATTTGCTCCAGAATGGCGCACCTATTGATTCCTTCGGCGTAGGCACTGAGATGGTCACCTCCAAAGACGCCCCGGCGCTTGGCGGTATATATAAATTAGTCGAACGGGAACACAACGGGGAAACCATACCCATGATGAAATTCAGCGAAGACAAACTTACGTATCCGTGCAGGAAACAGGTGTACCGTGCTACTGATAAAAACGGCAATTTTATGGGGGATGTAATCGGGCTTGAAGGTGAAACCATAGATGGAATACCCCTTTTGATACCGGTTATGAAAGAAGGTAAGATATGTTATGATTCGCCAACGATACATGAAATCCAGGGCGCTGCAACCGATAACCTTGTGCGCCTTACAGAACCCTTCAAACGCCTGAAAGACGCCAAAACCTATCCTGTAATTAAAAGCAAGGGACTGGAGGCAAAAAGACAGGAGGTCGAAAAGCTATTGAGAACTATTAACGTAACATAAAATTTATTTGCCAAATACTACATCACATATTAAATTAAAAATATGAAAATTGCACTGGCACAAATTAATCCGACCGTTGGTGACTTCCAAAGGAACACCGAAAAAATCTGCTCGTTCATTGACCGTGCCAAAAACCAGGGCGCCGATCTTGTCATCTTCCCGGAATTGGCCGTTACGGGTTACCCGCCAAAGGACTTTCTGGATATCCCCGCATTTGTCGACGAAAATCTAAAGTTTTTAGGTAAAATAGCACGCTGCGTATCCGGTATTTCTGCTATTGTGGGTTTTGTCGACAGAAACAAACGACCACAGGGCAAGCTCGTTCACAACGCCGCTGCTTTTATTCAAGACCGGAAGATTATTTCCGTCCATCACAAGTCACTCCTACCGACGTATGACGTATTTGATGAATGCCGTTACTTTGAACCTGCACATACCATTTCTCCGGTAAAATTCATGGATTATACATTAGGTATATCAATCTGTGAGGATATATGGAACGATGAAGAATTTTGGACACGTCCTTTATATGAAATAGACCCCATCGAAAACCTGATTTCTAACGGGGCGAACCTCATTATCAATATCTCTGCATCACCCTTTGCCGTTGGAAAACATGACAAAATAAGACTTCGCATGCTTACCCACGATGCCGTGAAGTATAAAGTTCCATTTATTTATGTGAATCAGGTGGGCGGGAATGACGACCTTGTCTTCGACGGAAACAGCACCGTAATAAACGCACAAGGCATGCTCATAGCGCAGGCTGCTGCATTTGAAGAGGACTTGATGATAGTTAATCTCGAAAGCCCGGTAGTGCAAGCTCAGTCGAAGTCATATACCCCTGTAGAAACCATCCACAAGGCATTACTTGTGGGTCTTCAGGATTATGTAACAAAGTGTGGTTTTGAAAAAGTGGTCATCGGCCTCAGCGGAGGCATAGATTCTGCCGTCACCGCCGCACTGGCTGTACAAGCGCTTGGTAGCGATAACGTCGTAGGCGTGCTCATGCCATCGCAATTTTCTTCACAGGGGAGTATTGATGATTCGGTAAAACTTGCCAGAAACCTTGAGATTGCCCACAAGGTTATACCGATTAAAGATGTATTTGAAATATATCAGAACACCCTGAAAGCCGAATTTAAAAGGCTTCCGTTCGATAGTACCGAGGAAAACATGCAGGCGCGCATCCGGGGCAATATTCTTATGGCCCTCTCCAACAAGTATGGATACCTTGTCCTGACAACGGGAAACAAATCAGAACTGGCCGTCGGGTATTGCACCCTCTATGGAGATATGAGTGGTGGTCTGGCTTTGATCTCAGACGTTCCAAAAACCATGGTGTATGAATTGGCCCGGCACATAAATCGGGAAAGAGAAATTATTCCACAAAATTCTATTGATAAACCTCCTTCTGCGGAATTAAAACCTAATCAATTCGACCAGGATACCCTGCCTCCGTACGATATCCTGGATGGAATACTGAAGGCTTACGTGGAGGATGCAAAGGGTGTTGACGAAATCATCCGAATGGGATATGATGAAAAAACAGTGCGAGAGATTATCAGAAAGGTAAATAGAAACGAATACAAGCGGCAGCAGGCCGCGCCGGGCATCAAAGTAACGTCCAAGGCGTTTGGCTCGGGCAGACGAATGCCCATCGCTCACAACTTTATGTGTGAATGAATATTTTCAATGCAAATGGTAACTAAATTAGGTTTGATTTTGCAAAGCAAAATCAAACGACTTGATATTCTTAAAAACCGTATTGGTAGGAGCCGTCTCCCGACGGTGATTGACAATGCACAACGACGTACATGTGCCCGGTCGCCAACAGGAGTTGGCTCCTACCAAAAACATTGAAATTCCTGAACATCAAATTAAGCTGACATTGGTAGCGATACAAATTACAAACAACCTCTCCCTTGACTGGCAATGTCATTGAATTAAGGGAAGATGTTTCAATTTTAGGTAAAAGCCCAAAGGTGGAGTGGTTCGATAAACCCAACACCTGCTGATATTGATAGCCCAAAGGGCTCACATAGGAAAGCCCAGGGCAGCGCCCTGGGTAAGAGTACAACATATTTTAAGCTCTGAAAGAGCGTAATAACAACGAAGGGAAAATAATGTCCCAATCGTTAACAAATATCCTTATTCACATTATATTCAGCACTAAAGATAGACAACCTTTGATCAATCAATGTGTTGAGGGGCAATTACATG
>DBJWYX010000073.1:0-10160 GCA_052360825.1 Candidatus Wunengus sp. YC64 | reverse complement strand
CCTTACACTTTGTTTGCATTTCTATATTCAGGGCAATCGTCACATCAAACTCACCGCAGACTTTTATTGGACTATCCAATTTCACCATCTCTTCATTTACGGGATATCCTCCCTTTGCCATTGCCTCTGCGATATGAACGGACGTGATAGAACCGAAGAGTTTGCCTTCTTCATTTGCCTTTGCAGGAATCGTGCAGGAAGCCGTAGAAAGTTTTTCTAATACCCCCATCAACCGCCCCCGCTCTTCCTTCAACAGTAACTCCATCTTTACCTTTTCTTTTTCTATCTGCTTTAAATTGGCAGGAGAAACATTTGTTGCTAACCCTTTGGGCAGCAAATAATTTCTGGCATACCCCTCCTTTACTTTCACAACGTCGCCAATCCTGCCAAGCTTATCTACATTTTTCTTCAACAACAATTCCATGATTATATCCTCCTAGGCCACATACGGAAGTAGTGCCATAAACCTCGCCCTTTTAATAGAAACCTTTACCGAATGCTGGTGATGGGCACAGTTTCCAGAACGCTTTCTGGAAAAAAGCTTTCCTTGAGAAGTTGCAAGCTTCGGTAAATATATCGAATCTTTGTAATCCACTTCATCGACACCCATCCTGCAAAACCGACACTTGCTCGTTTTATTAAACTCTTTTTTACTCATACATCATTTATCCTTTTATAAAAAATTCTATAAAACTACTCCCCGTTTTCACGAGGACAAGACTAAAATGGAATTTCTTCATTGTTAATATCAAGATTCACATCTTCGGGCATCATGTCGGGTGATTTACCCTCTTTGGATGACGAGCCAGTTTCTCCTCCAGGGCGTTTTGCAGAGACTCCAATGAATTGGAAATTATCAGCAACAACACGGAGCGTGCTTCGTTTTTGTCCATCCTTAGTTTCCCATTGATTAAATTGCAAACGACCTTCAATAAAAATCGGATTCCCCTTACTGAAGTATTCGCCTACAACTTCCGCTCTTCGCCCAAAAATATTGATTTCAACATAACACACATCTTCCTTCTGTTCCCCGGTTTTCGCAGTCCAAGCCCGATTGATCGCTATTCCAAAGCTTGCAATCGCTAATCCTGCCGGGGTGTATCTCAACTCCGGGTCCCGTGTGAGATTCCCCATAAGAAACACTTTATTAAGACTTGCCATACCTCAACTCCTACGAAAAAACCTATGTAATAATTACTTTACAAATAGTTCGACTTCGCTCACTACAGGTTCATTTTTAATAGAGTCTATAATCGGGTTTTGTGAACCACAAAGTACAGCATGCGTCTTAAAATCCTATGCTTCTTCTGCAAGTTTAACAGGCACCTCTTTTTCAGCCGATATATCAACGACCGGTATCTCAGGTATTTTATCAATATCCTTTTCTACCGCTGGTGCAACTACACCTATCTGAGACAAATCTTCAATCTTATCGTCTTTTACAATCAAAAAACGCACAATATAATCAGAAAGGTGGAAATCCCTTCTAACCGTTGCGATGGCTGAATTTTTAGCATTAAAATGGATCAACAGGTACGTCCCGCGCTTGTGACCTTTGACTTTATATGCCAATTTTTTTTCGCCCCACTTTTCGGTTTTGAGTATCTCCGCACCGTTCTTTTGCAGAATATCATGAATATGTTTGACCACATTATCCCACTCTGTGCTGGCATGCGCATTATCAATTAAAAACAACCCTTCGTACATCCTCAAATTCTATTCCTCCTACTTTGACATTTATACTATAAAATACAAAACTGTTTTATACCTTTATATACACACCAAAAGGTCAATTAAATTTATTCATACAAACCCCGATGCCTTCGAATATCCAGGTTTTCAATGCCTCACAAGCCTCTTCGATAGCCTCCGTTGTCATGTGCTCTTCTTCATTAGAAAATACGGAGAGGACGTAATCGCTTGGATCCCCGTCTGCAGGTCGCCCGATCCCAATCTTTAACCGAGAAAAATCAGCAGAACCCAGGCGGTCTGCGATGGATTCTAGTCCACGATGTCCCCCGCACCCACCACTGCGCCTAATACGTATTTTCCCCACCGGAATATCCAGATCATCGCATATGACCATGAGATCCTGCAAGGGGCATTTATACATATCTACGGCCTCTTTCACAGCAATCCCGCTCAAATTCATAAATGTCTGCGGTTTTAACAGGACAACTTCTTCCCGATCCACAGACTTCTTACAAAAAAGGGACTGGAATTTTTTTTGAATACACCCCGTTTCAAGTTGCTGCGCAAGCCGGTCTATTACCATAAAACCCAAATTGTGTCGCGTCTTTAAATACTTTTTCCCAGGATTGCCCAGACCAACAATAATCTTCATGAGCACATACCACGCTAAGTCTTTTTCGCAGACTCCACAGCACCTTCTTCTTCTTCTCCCTCTTTTGGCTTCTTGGTAATAACTTCTGGTTCGGCCAGCAATTCCTCTTCTGGCACAGCCTTTGCCTCTACAATCTGGTGCACAGAGGTAACGACTGATTCAGGGTCTGATATATATTGAATACCTTCCAGTACGGGCAATTCCTTAACGTGAATCGCCTTACCCACTCCCAGTTCAGATATGTTTACTCTTATTTTCTCAGGAATAGCCGTTGGAAGACATTCTATTTCTACGTCCTTCATAACGTGGGTTAACACACCGCCTTCCTTCACTCCTACAGACTCTCCATGCAACTCAACAGACACCCGCAGTTTTACCTTTTCCGTCAAATCAATCCTCGAGAAATCTACATGGAGCACACAGTCTAAGATATTATCATATTGAACATCCTTTATAAGCGCAGATTCTTTCTTATTATCAACGGTTAAATTAATCATCCTTGTCCCCGTATGAAGGATGCGCGTAAAATCGTGCTCATTCAGACAGAGCATAACATTATCCTGTTTATGCCCATATAATATAGCCGGGATTTGTCCGGAATTTCTAAGTTTGTTAACAGCCTTACTACCCTTTATCGTTCTTTTTTCCGCCTTTAATTCTAAAATTTTCATCTATTTTTACTCCCAAAAACAAAATTTATTAAACAAACAGAGAACTTACCGATTCGTGGCGGTGAATTCTCATTATCGCATCTCCTAAAAGTCCAGAAATAGACAATACCTTTATTTTATCATTCAATCCTTTTGCCTTTTCAGAAAGAGGTATTGTATCGGTTACTATGATTTCTTTAATGGGTGCGGCTGACAGTTTTTCTACTGCAGACCCACAGAACACAGGATGGGTTGCACCCACATAAATATCTTTTGCACCCCGTTCTTTGAGCACATTCGCTGCCTGAGCAATCGAACCTCCCGTAGCAATCAAATCATCAATCATTACCACATTTTTATTCGCTACGTCGCCTATTACGAATCCAATTTCCGTTTCATCAGGCCCTACCCTTCGCTTATCCACGATAGCCATCTTTATCCCCAATTTCTTGGAATAATTTCTGGCCAGTTTTATCCCCCCAACGTCCGGCGTCACCACCACCAGGTCTGCTGAAGCCAACCTCTCGAAATATTTTGATATTACAGGAAAGGCAAGCAAATGATCTACAGGGATATCAAAAAAACCTTGGATTTGGGCCGCATGCAAATCGACCGTAAGTACACGATCAGCGCCTGCTTCAGTTATAATGTTCGCAACTAATTTTGCCGTTATGGGCACTCGCCCCTCATCTTTTCTGTCTTTTCTTGCATACCCATAATACGGTAATACTGCTGTGATACGCGCAGCCGACGCTCTTTTCAGACAATCTATAAATATAAGCAGTTCTGTCAAATTCTCATTAACCGGCGGACATGTCGGTTGCACCAAAAACACGTCGGCACCACGAACATCCTCGTTTACCTTCAGATCAATTTCACCATCGGGAAAACGGCCCACATAAGCGTTTCCCAGTTGAATCGACAGGTGTTCGCAAATTTTCCTTGCCAGAGCAGGATTTGCATTTCCTGAAAAAATCTTTAAGTGATTTATTTCCTCCAGCCTTCTTTTCTTATCCATATCTATCCTTCTATCCTAGAAAAAAGACCTGTTTTATCCATCATACCAGAAACCTCCACATCATCCTCTATCTTTACATCTGCCTTTATATATGCGAAAGGACCGATACAACATCGTTGGCCAATAACTACATTTTTACAAATATAAGTAAAAGGATATACCTTTGTTCCCTCGCCGATCTCGACGCGATTTTCAATAAACGTACTTGCAGGGTCAACTATGGTTATACCTTTATCCATAAAATAACGCACAATTTCATCGCGTCTTATTTGGTTGACAGCTGCCAACTCCCCCTGGGTATTTATCCCTAACACTTCAGTGGTATTTATACTCTCAAGCCCCTCGATTTTCTTTCCCTTACGGTAAAGGATCGAAACAATATCAGTTAAATAAAACTCGCCTTTTTTATTCCGGGGCGCTATTTCGCTTAAACCCTCCAAAAGGGATTTTACCTTAAAAGCATACATACCTACGTTGATTTCTTTTATTTGTAATTCTTCTGCACTCGCTTCGCTCTCTTCTATAATTCCTTTTATACGCCTATGAGCGTCTCTTAAAATCCGGCCATATCCTTCAGGTCTGTCCAGGAAGGCTGTTAATAATGTCAAATCTGCATCACCCTCTCTATGTGCTGCAATCAGTCTTTTCAGCGTCTGCGCCTTAATAAGAGGGGCATCCCCATTTAACACCATAACGACGTCCGTAAGGCCGGAAAGAAGGTGGCTGGCAGACAAAACGGCGTGCGCAGTCCCCAACTGTTCCCGTTGTTCTACGATTTTGACAGATACCCCCTTAAGGCTATCTTTTACTTCTTCTTTTTTATCTCCTACAACTACCACTATCTCCGGAATTTCTGCATTTTGCACAGCCTCAATCACACATTCCAAAAGGGTAATTCCACATACCTCATGGAGCACCTTGTGTCTGGCAGACCGCATACGCGTCCCTTTTCCCGCGGCAAGAATGACCGCCGTGACTTTTCCCATCATCCATGACATTCAATAAAAAATGCAAGAATTAAATAAACTTCTCCACCTATAAAATACAATGGCTACCCGGGGAGGACTCGAACCTCCAATGAGAGAACCAAAATCTCTAGTGTTACCATTACACCACCGGGTAGCAATCCTGTTACAGAAAGTTAAATACGCAAAACACCCCGCAAAACCTTTTCTATCCTGCAGCTAACACCGCCCCCTTATCCGCAGATGTCACACATCTTGCATAACGAGCAAGCATGCCCTGTGCTATCTTTGGTTTAGGAGATGTCCATTTCGCCTTACGCTTTGCGAGCACTTCTTCTGTAATATTTATATCTAATTTCCGATTTGGTATGTCTATAACTATTTCGTCACCATCCTCCACCATCGCAATAGGACCACCAACCATTGCCTCAGGAGACACGTGTCCAATGCAAGGCCCCTGGGTACCTCCAGAAAAACGCCCATCGGTAACCAATGCCACTGATTCCCCTAAGCCCATTCCCACAAGCGCTGCTGTAGGCGCCAACATTTCTCTCATCCCCGGACCCCCACGTGGCCCCTCGTATCGTATCACTACAACCATACCTTCTTTGATCTGTGAATTCATAATAGCCTTCATCGCAGCTTCTTCACTGTCAAACACCTTCGCCTTACCCCGAAACTGCATCATCTTCTCGGATACAGCACTCTGTTTAATTACAGCGCCATTTGGCGACAAGCTTCCATACAAAACGGCAATTCCACCTTCCCTATGATACGCCTTTTCTTTTGTACGGATAATATCTTCGTCACAAACCTCCGCTTTCCTTGCTATTTCTTTTATACTCAAACCACTAACCGACAAACCGTCGTTTAAGTCGTTATAAAAACGCTTCATGACAGCAGGAATCCCACCTGCATAATATAAATCTTCCAGTAAATATTCACCCCCTGGCTGCAAGCTTGTTATATGTGGAGTTTTCGCACTAATCGTATCACACAACTTCAAATCAATTTCTACCCCCGCCTCTTTAGCAATCGCAGGAATATGTAAACATGAATTTGTAGAGCCACCGAGCGCCATATCAATCATAATGGCATTCTCAAAGGCTTTTTGAGTCATAATTTTTCTGGCGGTAACGCCCTTTCTAACCAATTCCACAATCTGCTGTCCACTTTTATAAGCAATCCGCTCCTTCTCAGAAGAAATTGCCAATGCCGCTGCACACCGTGGCAAAGACATCCCTAACGCTTCAGACACACACGCCATGGTATTCGCGGTGTAAAGTCCCTGACATGAACCAGGACCCGGACACGCCTCCATCTCAAGGCAGGATAATTGCTCGTCTGTAATCTCCCCTTTACGCCTTCTTCCCACCGCTTCAAAGGTGTCTTTCACTAAAGACAGCTTCTGTTTCCCAGATCGACCGGAAATCATCGGACCGGCAGTCACAACAATCCCTGGGATGTCTAGTCTGGCAGCACCCATCAACATACCCGGAGTAATCTTATCACAGTTTGTCAACATTACCAGTCCATCCAGGCAGTGGGCATTTACCACACATTCGACAATATCGGCAATAAGGTCTCTTGATGCAAGTGAATAATTCATTCCTTCGTGTCCCATTGCAATTCCATCACAAATACCCGGAACACCAAAGATAAAGCTAATCCCGCCGCCTGCATGAATTCCTTTTTCAATCGCTCTTTCCAGCGACCGCATGTGTATATGACCGGGAATGAGATCTGTAAAGCTGCTTGCAATCCCAATAAACGGTTTGCCTAAATCTTCTCTATTAAGACCTGTTGCATATAAGAGCGCCCGAGCTGGAACACGTTCGAGTCCCTTAGTAATTTTATCACTGCGCAAGTGCTTATTCTCCAAAAGATAAACCATTCTCGTTCTAAACAATATTAAGCCTTTTTATTATAGCGAAAAGCTTCTTATTGTCAAACTAAAACTCTTTGCCGTTATTTAGATTTAACTTGACTTTCACATGACGTTATGTTGAAATTTTTTTATAGTTAACTGTTTTTGCCTCCCTTATTTAAACTACTTTGTACCACATGATCTTAGTCAGTGCATGTCTTTGGGGTTTAAACTGTCGATTCGATGGACAATCAAGAACGAATGAATCTCTTATCTCCTCTCTAAGAAACATCCACACCATCCCTTTTTGTCCTGAACAACTTGGTGGATTACCGACACCAAGACATCGCTCCTGGATTACTCACGGTGACGGGAAAGATGTATTAGAAGGAAGGTCAAAAGTGATCAACGAGGCCAACGATGATGTCACTGCTCAATTTATTAAAGGCGCTATCGAAACAGAAAAGCTGGCAACACTCTTCAACATCAAAAAAGCATACTTGAAAAGCAACAGCCCTTCATGTGGCGTGGGAAAAATTTACCATAATAAAAATTTAGTGACTGGGAATGGAGTTTGTGCTACGATGTTACTTCAGAAAAAAATCGAACTGATCTCTATTTAGTCTCACAGCAAGGAGCTTGCATGAATCATACAGAACAAATAGAATTACCACAGGCTAAAAAAGCAGGTTTACACAGAAGGCTTTATGAGTGGACGTTACACTGGGCACACACTCCTTATGGATCTATTGCCCTTTTTGCACTAGCTTTTTGTGAATCCTCTTTCTTCCCGATACCACCGGATGTACTCCTGATGGCGCTTGCGTTTTCACTGCCAAAAAAATCTTTTAAATATGCAGCGATTTGCTCTGCAGGGTCTGTTTTAGGCGGCTGTTTCGGCTACTTTATCGGATACCAATTCTTTGAGCACATAGGACTACCCATCCTGAATCTTTATGGGGTTGCGGATAAATTCAACTATGTCAAAGATAAGTATAACGCCAACGCTTTCGCTGCTGTAGCTATTGCTGGATTCACACCCATCCCATATAAGGTCTTTACCATTGCGGCAGGCGTGTGTAAGATAAATTTCTGGACATTTATTATTGCATCGGTTGTCAGCCGTTCTGGAAGGTTTTTTATCGTAGCAGGGCTTGTTTATCTATTTGGACCTAAAATTAAGGGTTTCATAGATAAATACTTCAACATTATTTCTATAGCTTTCGTAGTAATCCTTGTTGGAAGTTTTGTACTCATTAAATTATTCAAATAAAGGAAAGGTTATGAAATCGCTATTCTTGCCAATATTTCTCTTCGTTGCCCTACTAACTCCGTCATTACTGTTTGCTGAAACAGAGACATCTCAGGTTTGGGAACCTCAGGTAGCGGGACGCTTCTATCCCGGGAATGAAACTGTCTTGAAAGAACAGGTAGATACCTTTCTTAAAAAGATACCCAAACAATCGCTAAAAGGCAAACCCGTTGCCATTATTTCACCTCACGCAGGGTATCAATATTCCGGCCAGGTGGCAGCGTATGGATACAGCGCTATTAAAGATGCAGGATTTAACAGAGTCATTATCTTGGCTCCCAGCCATTTTATGGGTGGCAAACGGTTTCGAGGCGTCTCTATTCTTAATGTAAAAACCTTTAAAACACCTTTAGGCGTTATTCCCGTGGATGAGGATGCGTGTAATCAACTCCTGAACTCCTCTAAGGAATCAAAACCCGATGCTTCCCTTCAATCTACTAAACTTTTTGGAGCTTATGAAGGCGCTTACAAAGGAGAACACTCATTAGAAACTCAGTTGCCCTTCTTACAAATGGCCCTCGGCAGTTTTAAATTAATCCCTATTATAGTCGGTGTGTTAATAGACAATGACTACGACCAGGTTGCCAACGCTATTCGACCGTTAATGGATGATAAAACACTTGTGGTAGTAAGTTCTGATTTTACCCATTACGGCGAAGGATATGGCTATGTCCCTTTCAAAAAGGACATAGAAAAAAACGTCCGTTCACTGGACTACGGTGCATTCGACAAAATTCTTTCTAAAGATTTCGATGGACTAAGGATATATAGAAAGCAAACAGGGATCAATGCTTGCGGTATTATTCCAATTGCGTTACTGCTAAAATTATTGCCTAGTGAAGCACAAGGTGAAATTTTGAACTATGACACATCGGGACATCAATCCAATGATTTCTCATTTTCGGTAAGTTATGCATCCGTTTTATTCACCAAACCTTTAGAAACCAAATCCGGACACTATATCCCAAAAACGGAAGCACAGGACAACAACCCGTCTTTCAGTTTAACCAGCAAAGAAAAAGCACTGCTTCTGTCATTGGCAAGAAGCACCCTGGAAACCTATACAAAAACCGGGACTTCTCCAAAATTAGACAAAATAGAATACAAACTTACCCCCAGGCTAAAAGAAAATTACGGGGTGTTTGTGACATTAAAAAAACACGGCGAACTTCGCGGCTGCATTGGTCATATAGTACCCAGGGCTCCCCTCTCCCATGCCGTAATTGAAAACACAATCAACTCCTCGGCTAACGACTGGCGATTTAATCCTGTGGAAGCCAAGGAGATTCAAGATATTACCATCGAGATTTCAGTTTTGAGTCAGATGAAAAAGATAAACGGACCGGATGATTTTATCGTGGGCAAAGAAGGCATTGTAATACGCAAAGGACCTGCCAGCGCTGTATTTCTCCCGCAAGTTGCCACTGAACAAGGCTGGGATAGGGCTGAAACCCTTTGCCAACTCTGCCGAAAGGCGGGACTGTCTCCTGATGCATGGAAGGACGACGAAATGGAATTTTTTGTTTTCACTGCACATGTATTCCATGAGGGAGAAAAAACCTAATTCCCAATTTCTTCAAGAAACTCAGTTTCTTGAATTTTTCATTTATAGAGGCGCTTATTCACTTGGATGAACAGGCGAAAAAAATTCTTTTAGATATCGCCAGGAAAAGTATCGAGGCTGCCATAAAAAGGCTGCCAATCTCACACATTACCTGTAATCATCCAGACCTTCAAGAAAAGCAAGGCGCCTTTGTCACCCTGAAAACTCACGGGAACCTTCGCGGCTGTATCGGTCGTTTCGTTTCCGACATACCCCTTTACCAATTAGTATCAGAGACAGCCATTTCCTCGGCAACGGAGGATCCTCGATTCGAATTCAATCGCATAAAACCCTCAGAACTGAACTACCTCGAAATTGAGATATCCGTATTATCACCCTTAAAACCAATTCAAAATCCGCTTGATTTTGAACTTGGCAAACACGGTATATTTATAAAAAGG
>DBJWYX010000072.1:0-10215 GCA_052360825.1 Candidatus Wunengus sp. YC64 | reverse complement strand
TCTTTTTGCATAATTTACCCCTAGATTATTTCGGGCGTGAATATAGCGGCTGTCAAAAAAAATGGATTTTTTAAATTCTTCCATAGCCTTATCGAGTTCTCCTGTTGCATTGTAGATATTGCCTAAACCATTATGGGCAAGTGCGTGGTCGGGTTTGATCCTCAGCGCCTCCTCATATTCTGCTTTTGCCTTATCAATAAGACCTTTATTAAAATAAATATTACCGAGATTGTTGTGAGGCTGGGCGTAACTGTTGTCTAAATTTATGGCTTCTTTGTACTCTATTAACGCTTGGTCATCGAGTCCCTTTTTTGTGTAAACAGCCCCCAGATTGTTGTGGATGTTGGCATTTTGTGGATTCAATTCCAATGCGGTTTGATATTCCATTTGGGCCTTTTCTGTAAGACCATTTTCCATATATACAATTCCCAAATTACAATGGGCACGGTGGCTGTCAGGAGCGCGCTGGATGGTTTTAGTCCAGAGCGTAAATTCGTCTCTCCAGTCTCCGTTCTTCCTTATAATGGAAAATCCGTAACCGCCGATCATGAGAGTTACCAAAGTCAGTTGTACAATACGCCTCATTGGGATGGCGCGCGGAGACAGGGTGCGGTCTGTAATCCGATAAATGAGAATCCCTTTTGCCACGCAAAAGCCCATTGCCGGGATGTAAAGATACCTTTCGGCCATGATATTTCCTATCGGAAGTATATTCATGACAGGCAAAATCATAATGAAAAACCACGCCATCCAGCATGCAAACATGTTCCTCGATTTGATTAGTTTTGCGAATAAGATAAAAATTGATATGAGAAAGATTATGGATAAAATGAATGACCCTTCGAATGGGGTTTTTACAAGCGGTACCGCATAATCAGCATTAAGGTTAAATGGGAAAAATGATAATTTTATATAAGAAGCAAGAATCTTAACCATCGTAAAGATGTTTACCCAAAAACCGCCGGGTTGGTAAGTGGCTTTTAAAGCAGGATTTGTAAATATGACGAATCGAATGATGACGTAAAATAGAGAGACGGCTATATACCCTATATGTATTCCCTTAAATCTTTTTACAATATCCGGCCATATTTTTTGGTCTGAAAACACGACAAATAAAAGTAAAAGTACGGGAAAGGTTATAGCCATTTCTTTTGAAAAAAGGGCACACAAATATGCCATAAGAGAAAAGGCGTAATAAAGGGTGAATCGTCTTTTGTCGCATTTCTTATAGAGAATAGTATCGGATTTTACAAAATAAATAAGTGAAACAAGGAGAAAGGTTGCAGATAAAAGGTCTTCCCGATATCCAATGCAATTTATGGTTTCCAGAAGGGCCAGGTGTGTAACAAAAAACAGGGCTGAAAGCAGAACGATTTTTTTGTTCTGTAGAACAGCGTTGAGAAAAAGGTAAAAAAGCACGGTGTTCAATGTGTGTAAAATGACGTTGGTGAGATGAAATCCAAAGGGTTTTGAGTGCCAGATGGCATAGTCGATGAAGTATGTGATGGTGACAATGGGTCGATAGCTCATTTCCCCTGAAATAGTAAAATAATCTTTTGTAAAAATCTTCGGGAAATACTTCCATTCCTTAATGAAGCAATTTTCTACAATAATCTTAAAATCATCGTAGACAAATTTACCGTGCGTTGTGTTTACATAAAGCAATAAGGAGAATGCGGGTATTAAGATTAGAATAAATATAAAAAACGGGGTTCCCGTGTAAGTGGATTTGTTTTTCATCGGTATTACTATAACATAAAACGTTGTTTATTCAAGATGGTCATTACTCTAATTGTTAAGAGTTTTAAGGAGGCGGTGATTTTTCCGGGGAGAGGAGGCCAAATAAAAATCCCCCTCATCCCTCTCCTTGTTGAAGAGAGATGTAGGGGGATTAGAATTTTACAAAGACATGAAGCCTTTGTTTGGTTCAACAAATATTAGAACATATAGGCGAAATCAATTGCCGTTGTGAGCTCGTTGTCTTGTCCGGCAAATATTTCTTGGTCTGCGTCATCATATCGGACTTCTGGTCTGACAAGGAGGTTCTCCCTGATTTTGATATTGGCTGTAAGGGTAACTTCACTAACTTGAAGACCCATAACACCTGTTCTGGCGCCATCGTTATCATCAAAATATTCACCCCTGAAAGCTAGTCCAAAGGAATCGGTAATGTCCTGACTGATGATACCAGAGAAACCCCACCATATACCATTATTTCCGGTGGGCGATGCAAAAAAGCCACCACCTATACCTTCAGCACCTTCTTCCGTACCAAAATCGAAATTGAGGTTAATACTTGTCTTCTCTAACGGCTTAAGTGCTACAATAATATCCCAGAAATGACGCCAATTCCCGTCAGCGCCGGGACTTAAATCATCATCTTGCTCAGCGCCATGGCTACCATTCAAAATAAAACTGGTATTTTCAGCTACTGCCCAGTTAAATTGGTATCCAAGGGTTTTCCCATCATTATTGTCTGCAAAGGTATCCCAACCATTTACGAGGTAAAATGTTGTCGTTAACTTATCTAATAAAGGATAGCTAATAGCTAGACCTGTATTGGTAAATGGGATCGCATTCTGATAAAGGAGGGAACGGGAGAAGTTAGGATTATCCACGCTTTCCCATAGTTCAGCACCGATCCAGGTAGCAAATTTACCAAACTTAAAATCGATACCTTTTCCTATAGGCGCTTTGTACGTTACAAAACCCTGACTTATGGTGAAATCGTCATTATCAACCCTGGTATTTGAAGTCATCTCGGCGGGTACAAAAGTTAACCTTCGGGCAATTTCACCATAGTTTGTAGTGAAGCCAAAACCAATAGGGTCTTTCTCTGTGGATGGTTTGAAAACAGAAATTTCGACGTTATCTAAGGTAAATGAATTATGTTCCCTATCGAATGCCCTTAATTCTGTCATATCTGGACGCACAAAATCACCACCTGACCCAAGGTTATCCTTTGGGTTCGAGTAGTTATAACTATAATATGTATCAATAAAACCACTAACTTCTACACTTTTAAAGAAGCTGGCTATCTGGCCTTCTTCTTCCGCAGGCGCTACTGCAGGTGCGGCTTCTTGAGCGAAAATCGGCGCTGTAAAACTTGCCATCGCACCACACAATATTCCAGCTAACCCCAACTTGTAAAAATTCTTCATTAAACTCTTCCTCCTTTCTTTAAGGACCTAGTACTTTAATTTACACACAGCAAAAATTGAAAACTATAGATAAACACTTTAGAAGCAATATTTAAGTTTTATGTTCTAATAGTACCTCCTTTCCTCTTTAGAGAAAGTTAGCTTCTACTTATAAATTATCGAAATCAGCAAAGAGAATACCTTATTCCTGAATATGGTGTGTATAAAAAATTTATTGGTATTAAACTACATTATAAACAAAAAAACAACAACAGCTTTAAATGTAATCATTCAAATAGGTTACAAAATAAGCGAAATAAAAATATAGCATTTTGGTCGTGAACTAAAAAAAACCACAGAATTTATGGCGTTCTTTTAAATTAGGATAAAATTAGCCACAAGTTGGATGATATGATACAGTTTGTTTTGCTTACTTTGTAATATTTAGCCACTATTTATTGCATATATAAAGGTTTTTGTCAATAAAAATCTTTATATATTTAATAAATCCTAATCATTTTTCTTGACCTTAAAAGTTTTATTAGTATAATTGTCGGACTTAATTATTTGGAATAGATGAGAGTATATACTTACTACATTTAAATATAGCCATTTTTCACATAGTACATATGGAATTAATTTTAAAATAACTACATATTAATGTAAGGAGGTAAAATATATGGCATTGGATCCCACCAAGCACGCAGATTGGGAAATAGCAGAAGATTCTGAAACTCGAATGAAAACGGTCTATCAATTGGCTGATGAATTGGGTTTAGAGAAAGAGGAACTGCTTCCCCATGGGCATTACGTGGCAAAGGTTGATTTTAATAAGGTTTTGAAACGGGTTGGAAAAAAGCCAGACGGAAAATTCATTGATGTAACTGCCATTACTCCAACTCCTCTAGGAGAGGGGAAATCAACCACAACCATGGGATTGGTGCAGGGTTTGGGAAAAAGAGCCAAAAGGGTTGTGGGCGCCATTCGTCAGCCATCAGGAGGACCCACCATGAATATCAAGGGTTCTGCCGCTGGTGGTGGGCTTTCCCAATGCATCCCTTTAACACCTTTTTCACTTGGATTGACAGGCGATATAAACGCCATTATGAATGCTCACAATTTGGCTATGGTAGCTCTTACCTCCAGGATACAACATGAATTTAATTATGATGACGAAAGGCTTGCAAAAAGTAACTTAAAACGCCTTGATATTGATACTGATAGAATCGAACTTAAGTGGATTATGGATTTTTGCGCCCAGGCGCTGAGAAAAATAGTCATCGGTATCGGCAGCAGGATGGATGGTTTCATGATGGAATCAGGATTCGCCATTGCAGTATCTTCCGAAATCATGGCGATTCTTTCAGTGGCAAAGGACTTAAAAGACATGAGGGAACGGATCGGTAAGATGGTTGTCGCCTATGACAAAAAAGGTAAGCCAGTAACGACCACCGATCTTGAGGTGGCCGGCGCAATGACCGCCTGGATGGTCGAAGCACTCAATCCCAATCTTATGCAAACTATTGAAGGACAACCGGTATTCGTGCATGCAGGGCCGTTTGCCAATATTGCCATTGGTCAGTCGTCAATTATTGCGGATAGGCTGGGTTTGAAATTGGGTGATTACCATGTGACTGAATCAGGGTTCGGAGCGGATATCGGGTTTGAAAAATTCTGGAATTTAAAATGCCGTTACTCAGGACAAAAGCCCAATGCGGCAGTAGTTGTTGCCACCGTCAGGGCTCTTAAGTGTCACGGCGGCGCCCCAATTCCAGTACCTGGTCGCCCTTTGGATCCGTGCTATAAAGAAGAAAACGTTGGGTGGGTAGAAAAGGGGACAGAAAATCTCGTACACCATATCAATACAATAAAGAAAGCAGGCATTAATCCTGTGGTCTGTATCAATCACTTCTACACGGATACAGATGCCGAAGTTAAAGCAGTTCGCCGGCTAGCTGAAAAAGCCGGAGCCCGTGTTGCCCTATCCCAGCATTGGTTGAAAGGAGGCGATGGCGCTTTAGAACTGGCTGATGCGGTAATTGATGCATGCAACCAATCCAATAACTTTAAGTTTCTTTACGAATTAACCGTTCCTTTAAGAACACGTATTGAGATGATTGCGGAGCAAGTATACGGAGCAGATGGCGTTGATTTTACTCCAGAAGCTTTAACAAAAGTTAAGGCATTGGAAAGTGATCCGGATATTTCAAAATTGGGAACATGCATGGTTAAAACCCATCTTTCTATCACTGATAATCCACAATTAAAAGGCGCTCCGAAGGGCTGGAGATTGCGTATCCGTGATATATTGGTCTTCAAAGGAGCAGGATTTGTAGTTCCAATGGCAGGGGATATTAAGCTCATGCCTGGTACGAGTTCTGACCCTGCGTTCCGACGTGTGGATGTTGATGTAAATACAGGAAAGGTAAAGGGTGTTTTCTAATTCCTTATTTACACTTCTTAATCGGCTGCCGCAAAGCTACCGTTCATAAAAAGCTGTTGAACTAAAACGGTTCAACAGCTTTCTTTTTTAAGGTAAACAATTACAACATTACCTTGACATATATATCTGTATTTGCTTAAAATAATTAAACTAATTTCGAGAATTTCATTTATAAAATTGCTATAAAAATTTTTTACATTAAACCATGAGCTTCATAACTAAAATATTTGGAACATCAAATGAGAGGATACTGAAAAGTATAAAACCTCTCGTAGAACAGATCAATGCCCTTGAACCAAAGATGATGGCTTTGGCGGATGCCGAACTCCGCCAGAAAACAGATGAGTTTAAAGAAAGGTTATCCCGGGGTGAAACTCTGGACGATATCCTGCCAGAGGCATTTGCAGCCGTGAGGGAGGCAAGCCGGAGAATCCTTGTTGCCCCTAATCCCGACAGTCCTAATCGTACCATGCGACATTTTGATGTCCAGCTAATTGGCGGTGTTGTTTTGCATCAGGGAAAGATTGCCGAGATGGCAACGGGTGAAGGGAAAACCCTGGTAGCTACGTTACCCGCCTACCTGAACGCACTGGCAGGGAAGGGTGTCCATATTGTTACGGTTAATGATTATCTGGCAAAACGTGATAGAGACTGGATGTCCCCATTGTATGAATTTTTGGGATTGAAATCCGGAGCTATTCAATCTCATCAGGAATATGAAGAGAAAAAGGCTGCTTATTTGTGCGATATTACGTACGGGACAAATAATGAATTCGGCTTTGATTATCTCCGGGATAATATGAGGATCAGACCGGAAGAACAGGTACAGATTAGTCGTGGCCTTAATTACGCCATCGTTGATGAAGTGGATAGTATATTGGTTGATGAGGCGCGTACTCCTTTAATTATTTCAGGTCCTACAGAAGAGTCTACAGAAAAATATTATATGGCAGATAAGATTGCCAGACGTTTGAAAGTTGGGAAACATTTCGAAATAAAAGAAAAAGAACGTATGGTGCATCTGAATGAGGAAGGTATTGAAGAGGTTGAAAAACAGCTCAATGTAGACAGCCTTTATACCGGTACGAATATGGAGTGGCCTCACTATATAGAACAGTCCATTCGTGCCCATCATATGTTTAAAAACGACAGGGACTACATCGTTAAAAACGGTGAGGTTATCATCGTGGATGAATTTACAGGACGCTTGATGGAAGGCCGTGTGTGGAGTGATGGCTTGCATCAGGCCGTACAGGCGAAAGAGCATCAGCGTATCAAGGAAGAAAATCAGACCCTCGCCACTATTACCCTACAGAATTTTTATAGGTTGTATAAAAAACTCGCCGGGATGACAGGTACGGCGATGACAGAGGCGGCAGAATTTGACAAGATATACAAACTGGAAGTCGTTACGATACCTACAAACAAACCCATGTATCGTACAAACTTTCCGGATCGCGTTTATCGAACCGAAAAAGAGAAATTTGATGCCATTATTAAAGAAATTGTGGAAGTACACAAACAGGGGAGGCCAGCGCTGGTTGGAACAGTTTCTATTGAAAAATCTGAACTATTAAGTGAAAAACTCATGAGGGAAGGTATTGAACATGAGGTGTTAAATGCCAAGCAACATGAACGGGAGGCGCACATCGTCGCAAAGGCGGGACAGCGTGGTAATGTCACGATTGCAACGAATATGGCCGGCCGCGGCACGGACATTGTTTTGGGTGAAGGCGTTGCAACCCTCGGGGGTCTTCATATTATAGGCACTGAAAGGCACGAGGCCAGGCGCATTGACAACCAGCTTCGTGGACGTGCCGGTCGACAGGGCGACCCGGGTTCATCCCGTTTTTATGTGTCGCTTCAGGACGATTTAATGCGTATCTTCGCCTCCGAACGTGTAAGTTCCCTTTTGAAAACGTTCGGGATGGAAGAAGGTATGGCAATCGAGCACTCGATGGTTACAAAATCTATTGAAAGGGCGCAGAAAAAGGTCGAAGAACACAATTTCGAAATACGGAAACACCTGCTCGAATATGACGAGGTCATGGATCAACAGCGAAAGACAATTTATACACTGAGACAGGACGTGCTTGAGGGTAAGAATCTGCGTGACTACGTTTTCCGAATGATGGAGGACAGTATCAGGGAGATGGTGGTTTTTGCTTATGACACGAAGAACGTTACTGACGAGGAAAATCCATTTGACCTTGCAGCCTGGTTTAAACAAAAATTCGGCCTGGAGGTCGATTTGAATGAGGTTGAGGAGAAAACACGAGGGAACGTTGAGGAGTATTTGTTAAAGAAGGCTGCGGAGGCATATGAAATAAAGGAAAGCGCCATCGGCAAAGAACAGATGGAAACGATTGCACAAATCCTCTTGATGGAAAAGATTGACACAAAATGGAAAGATCACCTTTATGCAATGGATCACCTGCGATCGGGCATAGGTCTCCGCGGATATGCCCAGGTAGACCCTAAAATTGAGTATAAGAGAGAAGCCCTTGGTATGTTTGAAAGTATGAATCTTGCAATTAGAGATGAGGTAACCGATCTTATATTTAAGCTGCAAATAGGAAAGGGAGAGGAAAGAAGAGAGGTATGGCACCCAGATCACTATGTTCACCAGGAAGTTTCCGGATTGGAGAAGATGCAGGAATCCCCGGTCGCCGCTGCCAATGCCCTTCAGAGTACAAGCACGAACGAAGAAGAACGGGCTGAACGTAAACCAGAACCCATTAAAGTCGGGATCAAGGTAGGAAGAAATCAACCTTGCACATGCGGTAGTGGTAAAAAGTTCAAACAGTGTTGTGGCAGGGTGAGATAATTATAGTTTAAACGCGCTAAATGTTAGCGAAGGACTTAAAATAATCTGAAAATTCACTCCATCCCGCATGTCTACTATTTTTGATGCTGTTTATGGAACAGCACTCGTCTGTGGTTCACCATACTTTTTTTTGAAATTCATACTGAGTGAACGATACCGTTCTGGTATAACACAGCGGTTGGGTTGGCTTGGTACAAGGAAAGGGAAAAATCCCTGTATATGGATTCACGGCGCTTCTGTAGGAGAGATTTTAACGGTAAAAGCGCTTGTAAAATCCATCGAAAAAGAGTTTAATAATTTGGATATAGTTGTGTCTGCCAATACCAATACAGGGTTGTCCGTTGCTGAAAGGTGTTTTGGCGGTAAGAAAATATTTTATTTTCCTCTCGACTTGAGTTGGGTAGTGGACAGGGTATTAAACGCCATAGACCCTGCTTATGTAATATTGGTCGAGTTGGAGATATGGCCTAATTTTTTAATAGCCGTAACAAAGAAACATATTCCTGTCATTCTGGTGAATGCCAGGATTTCCGAAAAGTCTCTGAAGTGGTATCGTGTTTTAAGTAAGATTTCAAAGGGGTTCTTTGAAAGTTTGACAAATAAAGAGAATATTTTTTGCTCAAGGACAGAGACCGATACAGTACGGCTCAGGAATCTCGGTATTCCGGAGGCGCAAATTTTTACGACGGGGAATATGAAGTTCGATAATATGGTAACCGCCGTTCCGGAAGATACGAAAGAACGGTTATTGCGTCTCTTTGAAATCGGCAAGGATGATAAAGTTATTGTCTGCGGCAGCACACACGAAGGTGAAGAGGCTATTCTTCTGAGAATTTTCAAGCAAATACGCTCAAAGGTTGACAACCTAAGATTGGTGTTGGCGCCACGGCACATTGAAAGGGTTTCTGAAGTAATAAAACAAATCGAATCTGCCGGTCTCAGTTGTGTGAGAAAGACCGATCTCGATAAAGGCAGCAAAATAGGTTCGGATAAATATGAAACGGTAATTTTGTGCGATACTATTGGGGAGTTGCTCACTATCTATAGTGTTGCAGACTGTGTGTTTGTAGGAAGAAGCCTGGTACCGCATGGCGGGCAAAATATGATGGAACCGGCGGGACTGGCCAAACCGGTTATCGTGGGACCGCACACCTTTAATTTTAACGAGGAGGTTCAGCTACTGAAAGAAGCTGATGCTATAAAAATTGTTCAGGATGAGGCGTCGCTATTGAACGAGTTGATGTATTTATTGGAGCATCCGTACGAAGCCCGGGAATTAGGGAAGAGAGCACAATCTGTCGTAGTGAAACAAAGGGGTGCTACCGAGCGTAATTTAAACGTATTAAGAAAAATTTTATTGAAGGAGAGGACAGTATCAGTATGAAGAAAGGAAGGCATTTATTTACCTCAGAATCAGTATCTATGGGACATCCAGATAAGGTTGCTGACCAGATATCTGATGCCGTACTGGATGCAATGCTTGAGCAAGACCATATGAGCAGGGTGGCTTGTGAGACATTGGTTACTACCGGAGTAGCCTTTGTAGCAGGTGAATTTACCACAAAGGCAAATGTAAACATACCAGATATCGTAAGGAATACAATAAAAGAAATTGGCTACACTGACGCCTCTATGGGGTTTGATTATAACTCATGTGCGGTCATTACCAGTATTGGAAAACAATCCCCTGACATCTCACAAGGAGTAACCGAAGGTGAAGGTCTCTATAAAGAGCAAGGCGCTGGCGATCAGGGTATGATGTTTGGTTATGCGTGCAACGACACGCCGGAATTGATGCCGCTTCC